>JAJQAS010000024.1 GCA_021203685.1 Clostridiales bacterium
CAACAAACCCATCCGCAAGACCCTGCGTCCCTGCCCGGAGGAGAGCGTGGATTGGGACACCACAGAGAACCTCTACATCGAGGGAGACAACTTGGAGGTACTGAAGCTGTTGCAGGAGAGTTATCTGGGCAAGGTGAAGATGATTTACATTGACCCGCCCTATAATACCGGCAACGATTTCATTTATCGGGACGATTTTGCCCAATCTGCTGGGGAGTATGCAACAAAGTCCGGTCAATTTGATAATGAAACTGATGAGCGTCTGTTTCGGAACACAGACAGCAATGGCCGGTTTCATTCGGACTGGTGCAGTATGATATATTCTCGGCTGATGGTGGCAAGAAATTTTTTAGCTTGTGATGGAGTAATCTTCATTTCCATAGATGATAATGAACTCGTTAATCTGACTGAAATATGTAACGAAATATGGGGAGAATACAATTTTATAGCCTGTTTTGTCGTAGCGTCAAACTCATCAAAGAACAACTCGAAATATGTATCCGTCACCCATGAATATTTGTTGTGTTATGCAAATAACAAAGACTATCTTCCCGAAGGATGGAAAGTTTTGCGCAATAATACTGATGAATATATAAAACGAGCCATGATGCTTGTTAAATCTAAGATGCAAACAGATGAGATTCATACTGAACTTCTAGGGCTTACAAAATATCCTCGTTTTTATGAATTTGACCACTTTACATATGCTGATGCCAATGGAGTTTATCAAACAAGTGATTTAACGGCACCAGGAAGCAAAAACAAGTATGATATTATTCATCCCAAAACTGGGAAACCGTGTTCCTGCGGTACCAGGGGATGGGCATATACGCCAGAAAACATGGCAGATTTAATAGCTAATAACAGAATCGCTTTTGGAGAAACAGAAGAAACAATCCCTCGTTTGAAGAATTATTTGTTGGATGAGGAAAACAAAACAATAGTGCCTAAATCTGTTCTGTTTTTTGATTCACAAGGTTCAACAAAATGGATGAAAGCTCAGGGCTTTGGATTCGATTTTCCAAAGGCTGTTGACTATATGAAGTATATCATTTCCATGTATCCATGTGATGATATGATTGTTCTTGACTTCTTCTCCGGTTCCGCCACCACCGCCCATGCTGTCATGCAGTTGAACATGGAGGGTTTTTAAAGCGGGGGGGGGGGCGGGTCAGCGCGAGTTTATTATGGTGCAGTTGCCTGAACCCTGCGAGGAAAAGTCAGAGGCGTACAAGGTGGGTTACGCCAACATCTGCGAAATCGGCAAGGAGCGCATCCGCCGCGCCGGTCAGAAAATCAAGGCGGAGAACCCCGTGACTTTTGCCGACCTGGACACCGGTTTCCGTGTATTCAAGCTGGACGACAGCAATATGCTGGATGTGTATTACAGTGCTGAGGAATACGGGCAGGATTTGCTGGCCCATATGGAATCCAACATCAAACCAGACCGCACCGATTTGGATTTGTTGTTTGGCTGCCTGCTGGAGTGGGGTCTGCCCCTGTCCATGCCCTATCACAGCGAGAAAATCGACGGCTGCACTGTCCACACTTACAACGACGGCGACCTGATCGCCTGCTTTGACCGGAATATCCCGGACAGCGTGGTCATGGAAATCGCCAAGCGTCAGCCCCTCCGGGCTGTGTTCCAGGACGCCTGCTTTGCCAGCAGTCCGTCCAAAATCAACGTGTGGGAGCGGTTCAAACTGTTGGCTCCGGATACCAGAGTGAAAGTCATTTGAGAAAGGAGCCGGTATGAAACTTCAATTCAAACACCAGAAGTTCCAGGCGGACGCCGCAAAAGCCGTTGTCGATGTTTTTGCGGGGCAGCCCTATCTGACTCCGACTTACATGATAGACAAAGGCTATCAGGGACGCATGATAAGCGGTGAAACATTTTCTCAGGTAACATGGACAGAGAAACAGGATTTCACCGGCTGGGCCAATCAGCCACTGGTGCCGGAGCTGTCTGACCGCATCATTTTGGAGCAGCTGCAAAAGGTGCAGCGCACCAACCAAATCGCCCCGTCCCCCAAGCTGGAGGGTCATTACAATCTGACCATCGAAATGGAGACCGGCGTGGGCAAGACCTACACCTACATCAAGACCATGTATGAACTGAACAAGCACTATGGCTGGAGCAAGTTCATCGTGGTGGTTCCCAGCGTGGCTATTCGAGAAGGCGTATACAAGTCCTTTCAGGTGACACAGGAGCATTTTTCGGAGGAATACGGCAAGAAAATCCGCTTCTTTATCTATAACTCCGCCCAACTGACGGAGATTGACCGCTTTGCGTCCGACAGCTCCATCAACGTCATGATCATCAATTCCCAGGCGTTCAACGCCAGAGGAAAGGACGCACGGCGCATTTACATGAAGCTGGACGAGTTCCGCTCTCGCCGCCCCATCGACATCATTGCCAAAACCAACCCGATTCTGATTATTGACGAACCTCAGAGCGTAGAGGGCAAGCAGACGAAAGAGCGGTTGAAGGAGTTTCATCCTCTGCTGACCCTGCGCTACTCTGCCACCCACCGGGCGGACAGTATTTACAACATGGTCTATCGGCTGGACGCTATGGAAGCATACAACAAGCGGCTGGTGAAGAAAATCGCTGTGAAAGGCATCACGGAGTCCGGCAGCACCGCCACCGAGAGTTATATTTATTTGCAGAGCATCAATCTTTCCAAGGCAGACCCGACGGCCACCATTCAGTTTGACTTTAAGGGTGCCACCAGCATCCGCAAGGTCACAAAAACAGTCGGCATTGGATTCAACCTCTACGACAACTCCAACGGTATGGAGGAATATCGGGACAACTATGTGGTGAAATCCATCGACGGACGGGACGATTCCATTGAGTTCCTGAACGGGGTCAAGCTGTACGCCGGTGATGTGATCGGCAAGGTCAGCGAAGACCAGCTTCGCCGTCTGCAAATTCGGGAGACGATTCTCTCCCACATTGAGCGGGAGAGGCAGCTATTCTATAAGGGAATCAAGGTGCTGTCCCTGTTCTTCATCGACGAGGTATCTCACTATAAGCAGTATGACGCCGCCGGTCAGCCGGTGAATGGCATCTTTGCGCAAATGTTCGAGGAAGAATATCAGGATGTGGTCTCTACCCTGCAAATGGGCATGGGTGAGGACGCTTATTTCCGCTATCTGAACGCTATCACCCCTGCGGCAACTCACGCCGGTTACTTCTCCATCGACAAGAAGGGCCGCATGACCAACAGCAAGCTGGGAAATAAGAAGGAGCGGACTTCCGACGATATTGACGCCTACGACCTGATTATGAAGAACAAAGAGCTGCTGCTGGACAGAGACCCGAAGCGCTCTCCGGTTCGTTTCATCTTCTCCCACTCCGCCCTGCGGGAGGGCTGGGACAACCCCAACGTGTTCCAAATTTGCACCCTGAAACAGAGCGGCAGCGATGTCCGCAAGCGCCAGGAGGTGGGGCGTGGTCTGCGCCTCTGCGTCAACCAGGACGGCGAACGCATGGACACCAACGTGCTGGGGAATGATGTGCATAACATCAATGTCCTGACCGTCATTGCCAGCGAGAGCTACGATTCTTTCGCCAAGGGATTGCAGACGGAGTTGGCCGACGCTGTGGCAGACCGGCCCCGCGCCGTCACTGCCGACCTGTTTGTGGGTAAGGCCATTAAGGACGAGAACGGTAATGAGCAGATCATTGACCGGGATACAGCCCAGGCCATCTACTTCGACATGGTCGTCAACGGCTATGTAGACAGGAAAGGCACCCTCACCGACAAATATTATACGGACAAGGCCAACAACGAGATCAAGGTGGCCGAGGAAGTGGCCGACAGTGCCGCCTCCGTCATTGACATTGTGGATTCCGTCTATGACGGCCGGGCCATGCAGCCGGAGAACGCCCGTAGTAACAACGTGGAATTGAAGGTAGACCCGGACAAGCTGGCCATGCCGCAGTTTAAGGCACTGTGGGAGCGCATCAACGGCAAGTCCGTCTATATCGTGGATTTTGATACGGATGAGCTGGTGCAGAAAGCCATTGACACACTGAACCGCAAGCTCCGGGTGTCAAAGATTTTCTTCAAGGTGGAAAGCGGTCAGATGGACGAGATTAAGTCCAGAGAAGCTCTGCTGAGCGGCGCTTCCTTCGTGAAGGAAAGCTCCTCTACACGGGACTCCCAGACAAAGATTTCTGCCAATCGTGGGGTCAAGTACGATTTAGTCGGCAAACTGGTGGAGGAAACTGGCTTGACCCGGAAAGACGTAATCGCCATCCTGACAGGAATAGACAAGGTCGTGTTCAACCAGTTCAAGGACAACCCGGAAGAATTTATTATCAAAGCCGCCGCCCTGATTAACGATGAAAAGGCCACCGCTATCATTGAGCATATCACCTACGATATGCTGGATGACCATTACGGCACCGAGGTCTTTACCGACCCCACCATCAAGGGCAAGCTGGGAGTCAACGCTATAAAGGCGAGGCACCACCTGTATGACCACATCGTTTACGACTCCAGCAACGAGCAGAAGTTCGCAACAGAGCTGGATACCAATGATTCCGTCGCCGTCTATGTGAAGCTACCGGATGGGTTCTACATCTCCACGCCGGTGGGACACTATAACCCGGACTGGGCGATAGCGTTCAAGGAAGGGACTGTGA
>JAJQAS010000155.1 GCA_021203685.1 Clostridiales bacterium
ACGCCGCCGTTTTCCATTTCGATGGTCACAATGGGATTCTGTGCCATGTTGAACACTCCTTCGCTGTTTTCATTCTATCCGCAGGCCCCACAGGTTATTCCCCGTAGCGGCCCCGGTTCCGGGATTTCATCTCCCGATCCATGTCCCGCTTGGCGGCCCGCTCCGCCATGGCCTCCCGCTTGTCGTAGAGCTTTTTGCCCTTGGCGAGGCCCACTTCCACCTTGACCCGGCTGTTCTTGAAGTAGAGGGACAGGGGGATGAGGGCGTAGCCGTCCTGCTTGACATGGGCGTAGAGCCTGCGGATCTCCTGCCGGTGCATCAGCAGGCGGCGGTCCCGCATAGGGTCCTTGTTGAAGATGTTGCCCTGCTCATAGGGGGAGATGTGCATCCCGTAGACGTACAGTTCGCCGTTTTTCACCTGGCAGAAGGCGTCCTTCAGGTTCACCCGTCCTGCGCGGATGGATTTTACCTCGGTGCCGGCCAGCTCGATGCCCGCCTCGTACTTTTCCAGAATATAATAGTCGTGGTAGGCTTTGCGGTTGCTGGCAACCGTTTTGATTCCCTTTTGACCTGGCACTTGACGCCCTCCCCTCTGAAACAGGTATCACGTTATTATATAGAAAGGGGGAACTTTTGTCAACTCTTTTTTCGATGACCGTCAGCGTCTCACCGCGCCACAGCGATCTGGCAGCTCTCCATCACGGTCAGCGCGGCCTGGTGTTTTTCCGGGGTGACGCCCGCGCAGCACCGCGCGTCCACCGAGATGGGGACCTCCGGCATGGCCGCCTTGAGCAGCAGCGCATTGGATACCACGCAAATATCCGTGCAAAGCCCCACCAGCTCCACGGACTCCACGCCGCCTGCGCGGTTCTCCGCCGCCAGATCTGCGGCCAGAGCAGCGCTACCAAAGCAGGGCTTTTCGTAAACCTTCGCCTCCCGGACAGCCGGGATGTCCAGGAGCGCGGGCGCAAGCTGCCAGCCCTCGGCGCCCCTGACGCAGTGGGGGACCGGGAGGTTCCGGCCTTCCTGGGTCTCCATATAATCCGGGCCGTGGGTGTCTTTGGTCACCAGAATGGTGCCGTCGAACTGCCTCACCTTGTCCAGCAGACGGGGCAGCATCTCCCGGGCCTCGGCGGTGCCCAACGCGCCGTCCACAAAATCGTTTTGTACGTCCACAAGGATGAGATAGTTCATGTCATTTTCCAACCTTTCCGATGTGTTGCCGGTCCATGTAACGTCTATTGTACCCCGTTTGACAGCAAAAAGCAACCCTGCCAGACTTCCATCTGACAGGGTCACTTTTGATTCTTGATATCTAACATCATTACAGGTACCTCTCTTTCTACGGAATGTAAACATTCGCTTCACTCTAAACTGTCGCTCTTTCACAGCGGATTGCCTCTTGGCGTCCCGAAACAGTGCGGGGTGCTGCGGGTACATATCTAAAGTTGAAGGAAAGGTTGACGTATGATACAAGAGGAAGAGGTTCCGCTTCGGGGAAGTTCTCTTCTTTGTTGTGACTAAAGTATAGCACCGCCCGTTCTTTTTGTCAAGCACTTTTTCAAGTTTTTTTAGAAATTATTTTACCGTTGGTTTTGCGAAAACAGGCGGTGCAAATCCCAGTGTTTCCGTCAAAACGACCAGGGCGGCGGACACTGTAAATTTTACCGCGCCTTGTGAAAAGCGTCGAACTGTGGTATAGTGTATCTATTCTTGAAGGAGGACGTCCCCATGCTGCACCGCCGTACCTTATATGAAGAGATCACCGCGCCCGCCAAACGGTCGTTCCGCTGGCTGTTGGCCCCCGTCCTCTGGTGCGCAGTGCCGGGGGCGTTCCTGCTGCTGTTCCTGCTGGTCAGGGGCAATCAGGGGCTGATGAACTTCCTGGTGAACCGGGTGACCACGCCGGTGAAGCACCTGCTCTCCCGCCTCTGCGCTCTGCTGCCCTTCGCCCTGGCGGAGGTGATCTGGGCGGCGGGAGTCATCGCGGTGGTGGTATTCCTGGTGCGGACGGTTTGGCTGCTCATTCGTCGGAAGGAACGGCTGAAACGGCTGCTCCGCCGGGCGCTGGCGGCGCTGGCCGCGGCGCTGGTGGTCTACAGCTGCTACACCGCCATGTGGGGCATCAACTACTATTCCGACAGCTTCTCCCAGCGTACCGGCCTGACGGCCCGAGGCTGCTCCGCGGACGAGCTGACCCAGCTGACCGCCGCCTTCGCGGCCAAGTGCAACGAACTTTCCGACCAGATGGACCGGGACGAGAACGGCGTCACCCAGGTGGACGCCGCCGAAGTGCTCCAGCAGGCGGCGGAGTGCTATCAGGTCATATTCGAGGAGTTCGCCGTGCTGGAGCAGCCCCTGTTCACCCCCAAGGCCATGTTCTTCTCCCGGGTCATCAGCTATATGGGCTTCACCGGGTTCTATTTCCCCATGACGGCGGAATCGCTGGTCAACGTGGACCAGCCCGACTGTCTCATCGCCGCCACCGCCCTCCACGAACTGTCCCACCAGTGCAATGTGGCGGAGGAGGACGCCTGCAACTTCCTGGCCATCATCGCCGGGCTGCACTGCGACAGCGTGGTGTTTCAGTATTCCTCCGCCGTGATGGGGTACATCCACCTGTCCAACGCCCTCTACAAGGCGGATTCCTCCGCCTGGCAGACCGTCCGCGCCACCCTGAACGAGCAGGTGCTGACCGACCTGACCGACAACAACGCCTATTGGGCGCAGTTTGAGTCGCCGGTGCAGGAGACCTCTGAGAAAATCTACACTGGCTTCCTGGAGAGCTACGGCCAGACCGAGGGCATGAAAAGCTACGGGCAGTGCGTGGACTTGCTGGTGGCGTATTATTTCGACACATAAATAAGCTATTAGCTGTTAGCTCTTAGCTTTTAGCCAACGATTTCTTACTAACAGCTCATAAAATACAAAGGAACTGACGACATGCAATACAACACTGTGATCTTCGATCTGGACGGCACGCTGCTGGACACCCTGGACGACCTGGCGGACAGCCTGGACCACACCCTGAAGGAGGTGGGCGCGCCCACCCTGACCAGGGCACAGGTGCGCCGCTACGTGGGCAACGGCATGGCCCAGCTCATCCACCTGGCTCTCCCCGGCGGGCGGGACGACCCCCGGTACGACCGGACGTTGGAAACTATGCAAGCCTATTACAAGACCCACAACCAAATCAAAACCGCCCCCTATCCGGGGGTGCCGGAGCTTATCGACGAGCTGCGGCGGCGGGGTATTGCTCTGGCGGTGGTCAGCAACAAGCCGGACACCTCCGTCAAGCCTCTGGTGAAATTTTACTTTGGAGACGCCATCCCCGTGGCCATCGGCCAGCGGCCCGACGTGCGGCGCAAGCCCGCCCCCGACGCGGTGGAGGAGGCCCTGCGGCAGCTGGGCCGGGACCGCGCTGAAGCCGTCTACGTGGGGGATTCCGAGGTAGATTTATACACCGCCCGCAACGCCGGGATGGACTGCATCTCCGTCACCTGGGGCTTCCGGGATCGGGAGCTGCTGGACCGCGAAGGGGCCACCCGCTACGCAGACAGCCCGGCGGAGGTCTTAAACTGGCTGTGAACAATTTGCAATGATCGGTTTGCAGCCGTAGATAAATTATGAGGAACGCTGTCGAAAACAATGCGTTCCTCAGGAGGCTGTCAGCGGGTGGTTTCACTATAATTGTGAATTGCACCTCGCCTCGCCGCATGGCGACGGCAACGGGCCGGATTCCCGTATCATTGCACATTGCACATTGCTAATTGCTAATTAAAAATATGGGAGGCGCATCATGAAACAGATCCTTTGCTACGGCGATTCCAACACCCACGGCTACGACGCCTTCACCGGCGGGCGGCTGGACTACCCCCGCCGCTGGACGGGGCGGGTGCAGAAGGCTCTGGGGGAGCAGGCCCTCATCTGCGAGGCGGGGCTGAACGGCCGCACCTGCGGCTTCGACGACCCGCTGGTACCGGGGCGCAACGGGCGGAAGCTGCTGAACTGCGCCCTCCAGACCCACAAGCCCCTGGACGCCGTGGTGCTGATGCTGGGCACCAACGACTGCAAGACCTGCTACCGGGCGGACGGCCCCGCCATCGCCGGGGAGATGGAGGCGCTGGTGGAGCAAGTGGAGCAGTTCGCCCGGCTCACCGGCTGCGCCGCCAAAATATTGGTGGTGGCCCCGGTACCCCTGGGGCCGGAGAGCGCGGACTATCGGGACTTCGACGCCCGGTCTCTGGCGGTGTCCCGCTCCCTTGCGGCGCTGTACCGGGAGGTGGCGGAGCGGCACGGGGCGTCCTTCGCCGACGCGGGAACGTGGGACATCCCCCTGGACTTCGACGGCACCCACTTCACCCCGGGGGGCCACCGGCGGTTCGCCCTGCGGATGGAGGCGGAGCTGCGGGGGCTGCTGAACCTGTGACCAACCATCGGCTTTCGACATAAATGGGAGAATTTCCGCAAAAAACCGAGGAATCTTGCCTGGTTTTAGTCATAGTGATGAAAGTATTTTCCCCCCTTGATGGAGATTTTTTTCCGCGCAAATTGCAAGTGCAAGTTGGACACTCGGTAGAATGAATTTATGAACCTTGG
>JAJQAS010000044.1 GCA_021203685.1 Clostridiales bacterium
ATGAGCGCAGCAAGCGCATGGAAAGGAGCCACGATCATGGAACTGACTTACACGCGATGCGGGGATTATCTGATCCCCAACCTCACCCTCAAGGAGACCAGCAAGGCACCCCTGGGCAAGTACGGACGGATGCGCCGGACATTCTTGCAGGAGCATCGCCCGATCCTGTACAACGACCTGTCCCTGACGGAGCAGTTATTCCCCCATCTCCGGGAGATCGACGAGACGGCGCACAACCGGATGGAGCAGTTGATGCAGGAGCTGCTGGAGAAGAACCCCGCCCCGGACAAGAATACGCAGCAGATGGCCTGGGTGCAGCACATGAACAGCCTGAAGGCACAGGCGGAGGAGATCGTGCTGACGGAGCTGGTGTACAGCTAAACCTCTTCGGGGAGGCGCAAATCACCGGAATGGGCCAGGTTTCCCTGCTGTTCCCCTCAGAAAGTGAACAAATTGAATCCATTGACCACGAAGCGGAGAGCGACAAGCCCTCCGCTTTTGTTATCTCTGATTCGGAAATCAACCGGGTTTTACAAACCGGTTCCGGCTTTGCCGGGGGCAAGCTGCGCATCGCGGCGCTTTACGCTCACGAAGGGAACCCCAAAGCCCGCGCCGATTTTCTCAAAAAGGAATACGGCATTGGTGGCCAGAGCTGGGACTTTTCCGACGGTTCCCGCGGCCTTGTGGACTATCGCGCTAAGGGTCTGTATATTCGCAACTATGACCATAACACAGAAATCCGCCTCCGGTGGACGGAAGTAGAAAAGCGCATTGACACGCTGATGCAAGCTGGCCGTTATCTTTCCCCGGAAGAGCAGGCCCGGTATGCCCAGATGGAGCAGGATTTCGCCGGTTTTGGCGGCGTCCCCATGCCCTCGGCCCAACACGCTTTTCCGACGGTTCCTGCGGCTGCGCCGACAGAACCCGCGCCGGAAGAACCTGCAACAGATGAGGAGGACCCGTTTTCCGATATTGACCCGGAATGGGTGCGGGAGCGTCTGGCGGAACACGGCATTGTCAACGGCGAAGTGGTTGATCCGGAAAAGCTGGAGCAAAGCCCCTTCATCCGGCAGGTGGAGGCCGATGTAGAGCGCATTGCAGAAGAAGCGGCAGAGAAAGAAGCACCTGTTGTTCCAGAGACTGATGCCGAAGCCGTTGCCTCCGAAGATGCCCCCGAAGACCGTTTTCGTGTGGTCGAGGTGGATTGGTATCCAGGCCGTGTGGCTTATTCCATTTGGGATGACCAGACGGGGAACTATTATGAAGATGCAGAAGGCGTGACTGTGGACTTTCTCAGCCGATGGCAGGCGGAGGAATACCGGAACGAACTGGTAGAATCGGCACAGAGAGAGGCAACACTTTCTCCCCTGGTCAGAGCCAAGGAGCTGATCGACGAGTATTGCATGGAGGAATTTTCGGAGGGTGCCGATTTTACTGATTTGACCACTATTGGCGTCGCTTTTACCACCATTACGGACGATGAGATTCCCATTCAGGCGTATGTTGACCTAGAGGGATTCAAGCTGGAACGCTACCTGGGTGAAACCCTGATTGACGTTCGGCAGTATGATTCGCTGGAGGCGCTGATCGCCGGGGAATTGGAAGAACTGAGCTTTGCTGACCTGACCTATGCTTCGGACGAGCAGATCGCCGCTGTGCTGGCGCAGGAAGCGGAACAGGCTGACGTTCCCCTTGTGGAGCAGGTGCAGACAGTAATTCCGGAGGCGGCTTTTCCTTACTCTGTAGGCGATACCGTCTATCTGGAGGATGGCAAGCCCTTTGTGATCGACAGCATTGGAACTTCCGATGTTCACTTGCTTGACCCGTCGCTTCGGCTCCCCGTTCTCCGGGCAGAGAGCCGGGAGAACTTCCTGCGGCTGATGGAGCGTTATCCCCAGGAGCAGCAGGCAGAACAGGTGGCACCGTTTATCGACCATTTCTATGTGGTAGATGATTTGGCGCACCGTGGACAGTTGAAGGTTTCCGAATATGCCATGCTGGATGAGGCGTTAGCAGCGTATCAGGCCCTCCCCATGACCCAGATGAAAGCTCTGGGTATTCAAAACTCCAGCACACCCTATCCCGGAAGTCTGGATTTTGTCCAGTGCATCGACGGCCAGAACGTACTCGTTCAGGATTATCTTAAAATTGAGGGCGATGGCTGGCGCAGTCAGGAAATTCTGGACGTGGTGCAGCGGCTGGAAAAGGAGTTTTCTCCCCAGCAGCAGGAAGTGACCGAGGAGCCGGCGGCATTTTACCCAGGTGAGAAAAACAGTCTGCCCTTCGATGTGGAGGTCAGAACGCTTCATTTTGATACGCCTGAACAAACTACCCCCACAAAGGAGCCTGTCACCGCAGAAGAACCAGAGCCTGCACCTGCGGTAGAACCGGAACCGACCCCGGACGAAACCGTGAGTAGAACCCCTGTCTCGGTCCAAATCGGCGGCGAGTGGCGCACCTTCCCTGACCGGGAAGCCGCCGAAGAAGCTCTCTATGCGGACTACAAGGAGCAAACCCACCGGAACGCGCAAAATTTCCGCATCACAAACGACGCGCTCGGCGAGGGCGGCCCCAAGGCCAAATATCAGGCCAATGTTGCGGCTATCCGACTGTTACAGCACTTGGAGGCCGAGGGCTTGCAGGCCAGCCCGGAACAGCAGGAGGTGTTGTCCCGGTATGTGGGCTGGGGCAGTCTGGCAGATGCTTTTGACCCCAACAAGCCCGCCTGGGCGCAGGAATATCAGGAGCTGAAAAGCCTGCTTACCGAGGAGGAGTATGCCGCCGTCCGTGCCAGCACCTTAAACGCCCACTATACCAGTCCTACCGTCATCAAGGCCATCTATGAGGCCGTCGGCAACATGGGATTTCAAACCGGTAATATTCTGGAGCCATCCATGGGCGTGGGCAACTTTTTCGGGCTTTTGCCGGAGGCTATGCAGGGCAGTAAGCTCTACGGCGTGGAGCTGGACAGCATTACGGGCCGCATTGCCCGGCAGCTTTATCCCCACGCGGACATCAAGGTGGCCGGCTTTGAGACCACTGACCGCAGAGACTTCTATGACTTGGCAGTGGGTAACGTGCCGTTTGGCGACTACAAGGTCAACGACAGGCCCTACAACAAGCTGGGGTTCAGCATCCACAACTATTTCTTTGCGAAAGCCTTAGACCAGGTGCGTCCCGGCGGCGTGGTGGCTTTTGTCACCAGCCGGTACACTATGGACGCAAAATCCCCGGAGGTGCGCAAGTATCTGGCACAGCGGGCGGAGCTGCTGGGGGCGATTCGGCTCCCCAACAATGCCTTTCGTGCCAACGCCGGGACGGACGTTGTCTCGGACATTCTCTTTCTGCAAAGGCGGGAGACGCCCATCGACATCGAGCCGGATTGGGTGCATCTGGGCCAGACCCCGGAAGGGTTTGCCATCAACAGCTACTTTGTAGACTATCCTGAGATGGTGCTGGGCGAATTGACCTCCCAAAGTACCCAATACGGGCGGGAGGAATGTACCGTTGCGCCCATCCCCGGCGCAGATTTGGCGGAGCAGCTCCACGAGGCCGTCAGTCACATTCATGGACAGTATCAGGCGGCGGTGTTGGAGACCGAGGAAGCGGACATCGCGGACGGGCCGCTGCCTATCCCCGCCGACCCTAACGTGAAAAACTTTTCCTATACGGTGGTGGACGGTGAGGTCTACTTCCGGGAAAACTCGGTTATGAGACCGGTGGAGATGAACGACAAGGCCAGAGGCCGCGTCACCGGGCTGGTGCTGCTCCGTCAAATCGTCAACGAGTTGATCGAGTACCAGATGGAGGACTACCCGGAGGAGGACATCGCCGCGAAGCAGCGGGAGCTGAATATCGCCTATGACACCTTTACAGCCCAGTATGGCATCATCAACTCCAGAGGAAATGCCCAGGCGTTTGCCGATGATTCGTCCTATTATCTGCTCTGTTCGCTGGAAAATTTGGACGAGGACGGCAAATTTGTCGGCAAAGCCGATATGTTCACCAAACGCACCATTCGCCCGGAACGGAAAGTGACCAGTGTGGACACACCCAGCGAGGCGCTGGCCGTCTCCATCGGGGAGCGTGGCAGTGTGGACCTGCCTTTCATGGCAGCACTGATGGGAACGCCTGGCGAGTATGACAGAATCACAAATGACCTGTCCGGCGTGATTTTCAAAGACCCCCTGGCCCAGGAAGGGCCGGAGCAGGGCTGGCAGACGGCGGATGAATACCTCTCCGGCAACGTGCGGGACAAGCTGCGGGTGGCGAAGCTGGCCGCCGAATCTGACAGCCGGTTTGCGGTCAACGTGACTGCGCTGGAACAGGCACAGCCCAAGGAGCTGGACGCCTCGGAGATCGACGTTCGATTGGGTTCCACCTGGGTGGACCCCAAGTATATCCAGCAGTTCATGGAGCAGACCTTTGAAACGCCGTTTTATCTCCGCCGCGCCATCGAGGTGAAGTTTTCGCCCTACACCGCCGAGTGGCGCATCACCGGCAAGACCCAGCCCCGATGGGACGATGTGGCTGCCTACACCACCTATGGCACCGGGCGGGCCAACGCTTACCGCATCTTGGCGGAAACGTTGAACCTGA
>JAJQAS010000161.1 GCA_021203685.1 Clostridiales bacterium
AAACTATATAGTATCACTAATTAAATTGCAAACTTTCAAAATAATTTTCAACTAATGCGATTAAGTCTTCTTTCCGTTTCCTTGACAACCAGTCGAAAAGGCCATCCTTTATCAAATAAAACGAATTTTCATCCAGGTTTTGCTTGAGTTTATCCATAGTGTTCACGATGAAAGCGTTGTCAATATCATCATTCTGAATAGTCTGCATATCAGCAATATCACCATTCTCAAGATGGTAGCATTGAAGAAGGGTATTTCCGTACTCTATTCTTTCATCATATAGAATTTGCTCAACATCGTCTGTCCCCAATGTATCAAGTAAAAATTCTATCACTTCGCCATCATCATCAAAATAGAGCGGCGGATGGTCATCGTCAAATGCAAGGGGATCATTTAAATCATAAGCATCACAGTCCATTTGACTTAAGATTTGCTGCCACAAATCAGAAAATGTTATTTTGGTTTTTGAGATTAGATTTGAGCGAAACTCAGAGAAAAAGGAACGCAAATCATCTGCACCTATCCATCTGGTGGTGTATACTTCATCCACGACTGAAATATCTTTCTTCTTCCCCTTATGCCATTTTGTCGTGACAACCTTGTACCATTGATTGTTAGATAAAATGATAACTAGCTGATAGGGAATCCCACGCTGAATTGCTTCAGCAATGTTCCAAAGTTCACTGCTCTTCAAATTTCGAACAGGTACTGATATTTGAAAGAATTGTATTTCCACAATTTCGTTTAAATCCCAAATTAAGTTGGAATTTCGAGAATTAATGCTGTATAAAACTGCAATTTCATCTCCGCAAAAATATCTGATTTCTTTAGAGAGCCGTTCAGTATTCTGTGCTTTTGAAGAAAAACGGTCACTTTTAATAGACAATCCGACAAAATAGCTTGCAGGAAAAAGCTGTAAGGTATCTTCCGATCGCATTAAAATCACCTCACCACTAAAAATGTAATCAGTTCAAAATCATGAATCCCAGTAAAAGCGCCAGAAGAAAGTGATGTTCCGCCGGGATGAAACAGGCTATCTATATCGCTTTCCTCTTTGGTATCAATGATAGAGTTGATCGCATCGCTGAGCAGCATGGACATTTCCTCCATGTCTCTGCCGTCGTCCGTCTCTTCGTTGAACTGGCGGCACAGCTCCATGTCCGGCTCGCTTTTCCCCCGGCAGAGTCGTCGTATATCATCCAGCAGCTTTTTGGGGTTCAGGTAGTCGCAAACCACCTCTCCATCCCTGCTGACATAAACCATATAAAACGGATATATTCGGTTCCGTTTGTCCTCCTTGACACCGCTGCTGATGCTTTTCAGAACAAAAATCACACCTTTCGGCAGGCCGTCTGCACTTTTTACACCTGCGTGCAGCCCTTTGGGTTTCCGCTCTATGTCCCCATGGCTTTTTACATACTCCAGCAGGTCAAGGCGGAACTCGTTCAACCCCAGATCCATGATGGAGATACCATCGGACATATCCTCAATGTCAACGACTTCTTCCTGTAAGCGTTTTAACTGAGACCTTCGGTATTCCAGGTCGCCCTTTTCCTCCGGGTTAATCAAATCGTCATCGCCGGTGGAGGTCATAACGGAGATTTTCATGCGGGTCGCCACCCGGTCTTTCAGATTGATATATTCATCCAGGTCCATGTCAGGCCAGAAGTTGACCAACTGGATGCGGTCGTTTTTGCTGCCAATACGGTCGATACGGCCAAAACGCTGAATGATACGCACCGGGTTCCAGTGAATATCGTAGTTGATGAGATAGTCGCAGTCCTGAAGGTTCTGCCCTTCGGAAATACAGTCGGTTGCAATCAAAATGTCAATCTCGTCAGAACTGTTTGGCATTAGAGCCTCTTTTCCCTTACTGACAGGAGAGAAGCAGGTCAAGACGTTGTTCAGTGTGGCTTTCAGTCCTTTGATGGTCGTTCTGCCCTCCACAGTGCCGGTGATGACTGCTGTATCCAGCCCGTATTGGTTCTTTACAAATCTGCTGATGTGCTCATATAGATACTCTGCCGTGTCGGTAAATGCAGAGAAAATCAAAACTTTTTTGTTGTCACCATTGATTGGATGCTCAATTTTCTTCGTGAGCAGCCCCTTCAGTTCCTGGAGCTTGCTGTCATGCTCCGGCGTGATGTCGGCAATCATCACAGTCAGAAGCTCTAAGGTGTCTGAATCCGCTGCCAGGTCTTTGCGCCAGGAGATGTAATCCATATCACCGAGGTCAATTTTTACTTTCTTTCCTACAGTGAAATAATCGGCGTTGCTGTCATCCATGTCCAAATCGCTGTCAAAGGAGGCTTCATAAACATCCAGGTCGGCAACTCCGTATTTCTGATAGCGGTCAATCGTCTCAATGGTCTGGTCAATCAGAGCCTTAATCCTGTTTAGGGTAAACAAGAACGAATGGACTGAACTTTCGAGCCGTTTCAAAAGGTTGATGCTCGTCAAACGGCGAATGCCTGCTTCACGTCCCTGCTGTGTCAGGCTTTGTCCCTTGTTGTGGGTCAATTCCATATATTTATCCAGTTTACTTGGGAAAATATAATTGGAAGGGGTGTATATGTACAGATTCAGCAACATTAACTGCTCGTAAATCTCATTGTAATTGATGGCAGACTTCAAATCCGTCAGCTTAGGCCGTCTGGAAATCGGTTTCAGGCGTTGCGGGAAACTTCCAATTTCGGATGTATCATAATATTTTTGGATATGCTTTCTGGAACGGGCAATCGTCACGCTGTCCAACAGCTCGAAGAAGTCGAAGTCCAGGGTACGCAGCAGCGCGTCCGTCGTGCGCTTCGCTGGCTCCAGCTTGCTCCAGGCATTGAACGCAGTCTGCGCCTGCCTGAAAATCTGCTCGATGGGCTTCTGAGTATTCAGCTTGCTGTCCATCTGCTCTGAATCGCCCTCGTATGCGATGGCAAGCTGGTTTCTTAAATCAACGAACCGGTTGTTGACCGGCGTAGCGGAAAGCATCAGTACTTTTGTGTTTACTCCGGCACGGATCACCTTGTCCATAAGCCGCTGGTAGCGGTTCTCTGTTGTCTTGCTGTGCGTACCGATTCCATTGCGGAAGTTATGAGACTCATCAATGACCACGAGGTCGTAGTTGCCCCAGTTCAGGCGGTCAAGGTCGATTCCGTTAGAGGTGCCACCCTTGCGTGGCAGGTCGGTATGGAACAACACGTCATACCGCAACCGGTCTGCCGCCAGCGGGTTATTGACATAGTTGCCCTTGTAGGTATTCCAGTTTTCCGCCAGCTTCTTTGGGCAAAGCACCAGAACAGATTTGTTGCGATTCTCATAGTATTTGATCACGGCCAGCGCCGTGAAGGTCTTGCCCAGGCCAACGCTGTCAGCCAGAATACAGCCATTGTATCGCTCCAGCTTATTGATAATAGCAAGGGCCGCATCCCGCTGGAAACCATAGAGCATATTCCAGATGGCACTTTCCTTGAAGCCGGTAGCCTCATTGGGAAGCACATCCTCAGAAATGTCGTCCAGGAACTCGCTGAACACATGATAGAGCGTCACAAAATAGATGAATTCGGGAGAATTTTCGTTGTAAGCTGTCGAAATATTTTCAATGATGGTTTCAGTTACATCCTGCAATTTTTCTTTGTCGTTCCAGAGAGTGTCAAATAGTTGGACATATTGGGTGGCAAATGGCGCATCCAGGCCGTTGACCATATTGTAAATGTTATTGCCCCGGTCACAGCCAATATCGACAGTCGTAAACCCATTCATTGGCAGATAGGCCACAGGTTCCTTGCAGGCATCGACGGTCATAAAACCACCCATGTTTTCGCTCGTAACATTGGATTTGAATGTGGCTTTTCTGCGTATCCAGTCAGCGCACTCTCTGGCAATCGCCTTTTGGGTCATCTCATTCCGCAGATGAATTTCAAATTCTGTACCATAGAGACTGCTTTCCCGACTGAGCCGGGGAATATAGAACTCCCGCTTCTGCTTTTCAGCTTGCTCCTCCACAAAAGTTGGGGACGTGAAAATAAAACGGAATTCATCCACGGTTTCCAACTGTTTTTTCAATTCGGCATAGGCGTACATGGAAAAGCAGGCTGCGGCAACAGAGATGCGACTGCCTTTGGTCATTATTTTTACCATGTCATCTTTGACGATGCTTTGTATATTATCAAATATTTTCATCTTGTCAGTCCTCAGTATGTTTGAGCGTAAATCTCTGCTTAAGTTTCCTTATTAGTTTACCATATGTGATGACCAATCGGACTCAACCTCTGACGATTTCTACAATGTCATCAAGATTACAATCAAGCGCAATGCAAATTTTTCTGAGGACCTCGATGGAAACATCTCCGCCTTTTCCCATCTTAGCAATCACGTTAATGGAAAGGCCCTCCTGCTCTTTCGAATCTTTCTTCATCATGTTTTTGTCAATCAGCAGTTCCTGTAATTTGTTATATCTCTCTATCGTGATGTTTCACTCCTACTCACATTTTTGAAACAAGTGCCTGCCGAGACCAGTGGTTGTTTTCTATTCTAAGGAACCTCTGATTAATAGAGGATTTCACTAATAAACTTAACAATTTACTGC
>JAJQAS010000094.1 GCA_021203685.1 Clostridiales bacterium
GGCGATGCCGCCCTTGGCGGTGCCGTCCAGCTTGGTCAGCACGATGCCCGTCACGCCGCAGGTTTCCTTGAACTGCTTGGCCTGGGTCAGCCCGTTCTGGCCGGTGGTGGCGTCCAGCACCAGCAGCACCTCCTTGCAGGCGTAAGGGCACTCCCGCTGGATGACCCGGCTGATTTTGTTCAGCTCGTTCATCAGGTTCTGCTTGTTGTGGAGCCGTCCGGCGGTGTCCACCAGCACGATGTTGATTTTTCTGGCGCGGGCGGCGTTGATGGAGTCGAACACCACGGCGGCGGGGTCGGCCCCCTCCCCCTGCTTGACGATGGGGACGCCGCAGCGGTCAGCCCAGATGGTCAGCTGTTCGGAGGCCGCCGCCCGGAAGGTGTCCGCCGCCGCGAAGAGGACGGTCTTGCCCTCGGCTTTCAGGCTTGCGCCGATTTTGCCGATGGTGGTGGTCTTGCCCACGCCGTTGACCCCGATGAACAGCACGATGGAGGGCCGGGTGTATATGCGCAGGCGGGTGGTGCCCTGGTCCAGCATTTCCACCAGAATGTCCTTCATGATCTCCCTGGCCTGAGAGACCTCTTTGACCTTTTGCTCCTTCACCCGCTTTTTCAGCTCGTCCACCGCTTTCAGGGTGGTGTCCATGCCCATGTCGGAGAGGATCAAACTCTCCTCCAGCTCGTCATAAAAGTCGTCGGTCAGCTGGGTGAATCCGCTGAAAATACCGATTTTCTTGATTTTATCGAAAAATCCCATGGTTGTCGCCTCCGCTTTGTTCTCTTTTTCTATTATATCCCATGTATTAAATGAGCTATTAGCCGTTAGCTGTTAGCTCTTAGTTTTGCTGACACATAGCTAACAGCTAAAAGCTAAAAGCTAAGAGCTTTTAATCGCCTTCTCCGCCTCGTTCAAATCCAGCGACAGCATCCTCGACACCCCCCGCTCCTGCATGGTGACGCCGTAGAGGATGTCGGCCTCCTCCATCGTGCCGCGGCGGTGGGTGATGACGATGAACTGGGTCTTGTCGCTCATGCCCCGCATATAGTGGGCGAAGCGCACCACGTTGTTGTCGTCCAGCGCGGCCTCAATTTCGTCCATGACCACGAAGGGGGCGGGCCGCACCTTCAAAAAGGCAAAGTACAGGGCGATGGCCACGAAGGCCCGCTCTCCGCCGGAGAGCAGGGTCAGGGTTTTCAGGGCCTTGCCGGGGGGCTGGGCCTTGATTTCAATGCCGCAGTTGAGGATATCCGCCGGGTCTTCCAGCTCCAGGTGGGCGGTGCCGCCGCCGAACAGTTCCTGGAAGGTCTGGGTGAACGCCCCGTTGATGCGGTCAAACTGGGTCTGGAAGATGTTGGCCATCTCCCCGGTGATGTCCCCGATGATGGTCTCCAGCTCGGTTTTGGACTGCTCCACGTCGTCCCGCTGGCCGGTCAGGTAGTCGTACCGCTCCCGGATGCGGCGGTATTCCTCGATGGCCCCCACGTTCACCGTGCCCAGGGCGCTGATCTGCCGCTTGCCCTCGGCGATTTGCCGGGCGGCTTTGGCGGGGGACTCCAGCTCCTGCCGCTGGGACTGGGCGCTGTCGTAGGTCAGCTCGTAATTTTCCCACAGCTTGTCTAATAGCTGTTTTTCCTCCATGGCCGCGCCGCTGCGCTTCTGCTCCAGGGCGGCGCACTCCCGCTCCATGTTCAGCAGCTCGGCGTTTTTGTCCCGGGCGGCCTTGTCGGCCTCCACCCGCTGCTTCTCCTGGGTCAGGCGGTTGGCGGTCATTTGGGTCAGCCGGTCGTTCAGGCCGGTTTTCCGGCGCTGGAGGGCGGAAAGCTGCTCCTCCCGCTGGCCGATGCGCTCCAACAGCTCGGTTCCCCGGCTTTCGCAGTCGGCGATTTGCCGCAGGCGGCTGTCCCGGTCGCCGGTGATGTCCTTCTCCAGCGTTTGCAGTTCCTCCAGCGCCTTTTGGGCGGCGGCGAACTCGCCCTCCAGGGCGGCCTCCTCCACGTGGAGGGCGGCGGTGGCCTGAGCCAGCTCCTCAGACTTTTTGCGGTACTCCTCCCGGCCTTTGGCCTTGGCCTCGCTCTGGGCCCGGAGGGCGGCGGCTTCGCCCTCCAACTGGGCGATGCGGCCCTGGGCCTCCTGGGTGTCCGCCTCGATTTTGGCGGTGCGCTGGGCGATGGTCGCAAGCTCCCCCTTCCACCGCTGGCGGTTGTCCCGGAGGGTGGAGAGGCGCAGGTCGCTCTGCATGATTTCCGCGTCGGCCTTGACGATTTGCCCGTCTAAATCCTGTTTCTGCCGCTGGGCCACCTCCAGCTCATAGTTGGCGCTGTTGACCTCCCGCTGGCAGTTGTCCCGGTCCTTCCGGGCCTTGTCCAGGCTGCTTTGCAATTGGGCCTGTTGGGCTTGCAGCCGTTCCAGCTCTCTGGCGCGGGAGAGGATGCCCGCGCTGCGGCTGACGCTGCCGCCAGTCATGCTGCCGCCGGGGTTCAAGACCTGGCCGTCCAGGGTGACGATTTTGAAGTGATAGCGATACCGCCGGGCCATGGCGATGGCGGCGTCCATGTCCTCCACGACGACCACCCGGCCCAGCAGGTTGGCGGCGACGTCCCGGTAGGTATCCTGGCAGGTGACAAGCTCACTGGCCACCCCCACAAAGCCGGGGCAGCGCTCCACCCCCTGGTCCCGGAGGGCGTTGGGCCGCACGGCGGAGAGGGGCAGGAAGGTGGCCCGGCCCGCGTCCCGGCGTTTCAGGTATTGAATGGCGGCCTTGCCGTCCTCTTCGGTGGAGACCACAAGGTTCTGCGTGGCGCCGCCCAGGGCGATTTCGATTGCCACGGTGTACTGCTCCGGCGCCTGAATCAAACTGGCCACCGGGCCGTGTACCCCGATGAGCTGGTGCCGCTGTACCGCCTGCATGACGGACTTGACGGCCTTGGAGTAGCCCTCGTACATCCGCTCCATCTCGGAGAGCAGGTTGACCCGATTGCGCAGACCGCCCTCCTCCACGGTCAGGCGGTTGACCTGATCTTCGGCCCCTTTCAGCCGCTGCTGGCGGCTGCGGAGCCGCAGCTCATAGCCCCCCAGCACGTTTTTCAGTCCCTCGGCCTGCTCCCGCAGGTCGGCGCGGCGCTTTTTGCGCTCGTCCGCCTCCTGCTGGGTCTGTTTCAGCAGGTCGTCGTTTTCCTGAATCTGCCCTTGCAGGCTGGTCTCCCGGTCTAACAGCTCCTGCTCGGAGGCGGCCAGGGCGGAGAGCAGCGCTCTCGCGTCGGCGGCGGAGGCGTTCTGAATGGCCTCCTGCTCCTGCAGCCGGTAAATCTGCTCGGCCAGTTGGCTGGATTGCTGCTGGTTGGCGGTGGCCTCCTGCTCCCGCTGGGAGAGGGCCTCCCGCACCTCCTGTCGGCGTTCCTCAATTTCGTCCAGCCGCTGCTGCCGCTGCTGGATTTGGGCGGCGATGGAACCGGCCCGGCCCGCCTGCTGCTCTAATTCTAATTGCAGTCGCTGGGCGTTTTCCTCGTTGCTGCGCACCTGGGCCTTGAGGACGGCGATTTCCGACTCCTGGCTGTTGGCCTGGCTCTCCAAATCTGCAATTTGACCGCGGATGCGGTCGGATTCCACGTCCTGCTGCCGCATTTGGACGGCAATTTCCTCCGCCCGGGCGTATAATTTTTCCTGTTCGGCGGCGGCCTCATCCCGCTGGCGGGCAGCGGCTTCGCAGTCGGACTGGAGCTTGCGGCTCTGCTGCCGCAGCTGGTCCAGGTTGTCCATCCACAGGGAGATCTCCAGCCCCTTCAGCCGGTCCCGGATGGTGAGGTACTGCTTCGCCTTTTCCGCCTGCTGCTCCAGCGGCTCCAGCTGCAATTCCAGCTCGGCAATTTTGTCCCCGATGCGGAGCAAATTGTCCTGGGTGCGCTCCAGCTTGCGCTCGGCGTCCTCCTTCCGGTGGCGGTAGCGGGAGATGCCCGCCGCCTCCTCGAACACCGCCCGCCGCTCGCCGCTGCGGGTGGAGAGAATTTCGTCGATTTTGCCCTGGCCGATGATGGAGTATCCCTCCCGGCCCATGCCGGTGTCCATGAACAGGTCGTTCACGTCCCGCAGGCGGCAGGAGCTGCGGTTCAGGAAGTATTCCCCCTCGCCGGAGCGGTAGTACCGGCGGGTGACCATGACCTCGCTCTCCTCCATGGGAAAGCTGCCGTCGCTGTTGTCCAAGATCAGGGAGACTTCCGCGTAGCCCAGCTGCTTGCGCCGGGCGGTGCCGCCAAAGATCACGTCCTCCATCTTGCCGCCCCGGAGGGCGCGGGTGGACTGCTCCCCCAGCACCCAGCGGATGGCGTCCGCAATATTCGATTTTCCGCTTCCGTTTGGCCCTACGATGGCGGTGATGGCTTCGCCAAAGGTCAGCACGGTTTTGTCGGGGAAGGACTTAAAGCCCTGAATTTCCAGCGCTTTCAGGTACAAGGGGACACCTCTATCCACAAATTTTGTTCTCGATACAACAATACAGGTTAATTATAGCCGTTCCCGGCGCAAAATGCAACGGGAAAGAAGGGGACGCCGCCAAAAAACTG
>JAJQAS010000183.1 GCA_021203685.1 Clostridiales bacterium
TGTCCCTTCACTACCTGTTACCTATCTTACTTCACTATACACCGTGGCCGCCCGGGGTAAGCAGGTGGTTCCTGCGGGCGGCCACGGGCCGCCCCTACAGGATATAGCGGAAGATTGCGGCGCTTCCCCCTGTGGCAAAAGGCTGCGTTCCCCCCATAATTGCACATTGCACATTGCTAATTGCTAATTTTCCCAGCATGATTCCTCTCTCTCCGGGCAAAGTAAACCCAGAAAGCGTGTTTCACACGCGGAAAGGGAGGAAAACCATGCTTGACAAAATTGCGCTGACCTTGGCCATCATCGGCGGCCTCAACTGGGGCAGCATCGGCCTGTTCCGGTTCGACGTGGTGGCCTGGCTCTGCGGCGGCAGCGGCAGCGTGTTCAGCCGTCTGCTGTATACCCTGG
This sequence comes from Clostridiales bacterium, assembly GCA_021203685.1. Taxonomy (GTDB): domain Bacteria; phylum Bacillota; class Clostridia; order Oscillospirales; family Oscillospiraceae; genus Onthomonas. Next base: position 406 of record JAJQAS010000183.1, read on the forward strand.
TGGGATTGGGTGCGCTGTGGTGCATTTCGCTGCTGTTCCGGGACCAGGATGCCGTGGAAGGGGAGACTTCCCGGGCGTAACCGCCAACCACCCACAGGGCAGGCTCCATTCGCGGGGCCTGTCCTGTTTTTGTTGCCCCTTTTTGTTTTTGACCGGGTGAGACGCTTTTGCCCCGTTTTTTTGAGGGAAAGATGGGGCAGTATAGAGGCGCCCCTGTCAAGTAGACAGCAAAAAACAAGAGGATTTCTACGAAAAACCCGGCGTAGTCTGCCTGGTGGAGTACGACCCGGTGGAGAAAAAATCATCGGTTATCCCAGGCGCATCTGGCGGGGCGGCACAGACCGGGGCTGCATCGAGGCGCCCCACATCACCCGGCGGGGGGAGTATTACTACATCATGTGCGCGGAAGGCGGCACCGGCTACAACCACTGCGTCACCGTGGGGCGCTCAAAGGATATTTGGGGTCCCTATGAGCCGGACCCGGAAAACCCCATTGTCACCTCATCTCCCAATGATTCCAACGAGCGGCGCGACCCGGACCACTTGAAGCCCCAGTATTTCAACCCGGATTCCGCGCTGCAAAAGTCCGGCCACGCCAGCTATGTGGACCTGCCCACCGGGGAGACCTATCTGGTGCATCTCTGCGCCCGGCCCTTTGTGCCGGAGCTGCGGTGTACCCTGGGCCGGGAGACCGCTATTCAAAGGATGAAATGGACTGCTGACAACGGCTCAGAGTTTACCTGACTGTCCGAGTTGAAAGAAACTGACGTAAAGGCATACTTTGCGCATCCATATTTCTCCTGGGAGCGAGGCACGAACGAGCGCCACGACCGGATGCTTCGGCGGTTCAGTCCAAAGGGCAAGAGCATCGAAGACTACAGCGAAGAGGCCATTTAATCAGAGCTTCCCTAAGATGCTATCTGAACTTCTTTACCCATGCACCAGCACCCCCGTATACCGGGGAACCTGAAAGATCCGGCAGAACATTTCACATTTGCAAAGGAAGAGAAAATAAATATTCTCCCCACGAAGGCGCAGCGTCTCATAATTCCCCTGCCCTTTGGAAATAATCACCTCTGCGTTCTCCCAAAGTTCTTTTGCCTGCGGGGATAACTCCGGCAGCCAGGTTCCCGCGATTCCATTTCCATTATCATATACCTCCGCCACCTGATCCAGGCCAATTTCCACAGCATCATCCATCGTCATGTCATTTAAGACCGGCTTTCCCCTGACCAGCACCTTTATGTGAAGCTGGGGAAAGCGTTCCTGAATCACTTCCAGAAACAGTTTATCCAGTACGCCTTCACCGGCATTGTCTGTAAGAAACAGTAACTGCCGGGAATTCTCCAGGTCCCGCTTTAATCGTTCCCATGTTTCCCCTGTGACACTGTTTTGTTCCACCTCTTTTAGAAGTTTCTCCAGGTACTCCTCTTCCACGTTGGCCACTGCGGAAAAGTCGATATAATTGCCCACCAGAGAATATTGCAGCGCTTTTAACAGCGGGTCATTCGCACAGTGGATCTTCTCCCGAATGCTCTGTTCTTTTTTCAGCAGGAGCTGATTGTAATAAGATTTTTCCTCCGAATAGTCATGGATACAGCCGAAAATGTCCCGCTTCAATTCGCTGATCTCCTGCAACATGACTGGGGCACAGACCTCCCTGGAGGCTCCGGCGAAGATCGCATACAGTCTCTGTAAGAACGCGAGCTTCTGTTCCTCTTTCGCATCCCCGGGAATGGCATTGAACTGTTGTCTGGTCAGGCACTGAATACATTCCGACCGCAATAACGTACTCATTACTTGTATCCTCCATTTTCGTTACTTTCGGGTAAACATACCACGGTAATTTTCATAGCGGAACCAGTTTAACACAGAGGCGTATGTATCGCAAGCGACATCTGTGAAACCGTGTAAAGCTGTCAGCGTCTCTGTCCTCTCCCGGGACGGATAAGCGAGAGGAAAACACCTGATTTGATCTGGAGATCGGGAAAGCCCAGGCACTCACGGTTGGGTGCCTGGGCTTTTGGGCTGTTTTCTGTATTATTTTGGTTTTGTCAAGCTGATACAGCAGCTTTCCATTGCGCTTTTGTGAGGATATTGGTGTGGCCTGTGCGGATCTCCCCCATGCGAGGTACCTCCAACCCCTCTGTGGTGCGATACCAGGTGAACCCGCACTTTTCCTGCACCCGTTTGGATTTGGTATTTCCGTCATAATAGCCGCACCAAATCACGGACATGGAAAGTTCCTCGAACCCGTGCCGGATGAGTTCTCCTGCCGCCTCCGGCACATAGCCGTTTCCCCAAAAGGGTCTGCCCAGCCAATAGCTCAGCTCACACTCATCGTCTCGGTCCGTCATATCCGTGTGACCGTTCAGCTTCAGTGCAATGGCGCCAATGGCTCTGTTGTCCTGTTTCAGGCAGATGGCGTAACACTCCTCACCATTGAGCACGGTTTCAATAATACCCCGGCTTTCCTCGATGTCACGATGGGGCGGCCACCCGGCGGGCGGCCCCACCTGCGGGTCGCTGGCGTATTCATATAAGCTCTCGGCGTCGGACAGCGTCCACGGCCTTAAAAGCAGCCGGTTTGTTTCCAAAACCATCTTTTTTCTCCCATAAATTCCGATTTATCCTGCTCCCCCGCTGCTTCTCCCCTGCGCCACGGCGCGGAACAGGTTCTCGCGGCACACATCCAGTCCGCCGACCACGATAAACCCTCTGGCGGCGGTGTAAATCGACGCGGTTTCCGTGGTCAGTTCTATGATGAAAATATTAACGACCAACAAAAAGAAAATGAGTGTGCTTTTGAAGCTCCCAGTGGAAGCTTTTCTCATCCCTAGCAGAAAGGGAATGTCCAGCAAAATTTGAACAACAACCAGAGATACCCTCCACAAAGCAGATAAGTCACGCGGCTGCTCCACGGAAAGACCGTCGAAGCATACACCCCATAAACGGCAAAGCAGACGCCGAGGACCAGCAAAGCTGTTCCAATCAGCAGAGAAGTTTTTTTATTCACGTTGTACACCTTCCATTTGGCTTGACAAAATTGACAAAACCATAATCTGGTCATCCCTTTGAGCCAGCTGCGCTTTTGGCGGTTAGAAAGAGAAGGGGTCCAACGCATGACTGCGTAAGAGAAAGAACCAGAATCAGTTGTAAACGTTCCCGTCTCCAATGCGTCCGCTCTTCTCCTGGCAGACGGCCTGGTAGAAGGCGGCGTTGGTCAGCTGCTGGTAAGGGGTCACGTAGAAGACGCCCGCCAGCCCCAGGGTGACGGTGCTGAGGATGTCCCAGCCGATGAAGGACAGGTCCAGCACGAAGGCCCGCCACTTGTTGCCGTACATCAGGTCAGCGCTGGCGGCAAAGACCTCCTTCCGGCTCATCTCCGGGCATTCGGCCAGCAGATAGGGGACCATACGGTATTCGTAAGCCTTGACGATGCCGGGGAAGATGAACAGCAGCGTCCACAGGAAAACCTTCACGTCCCGCAGCAGCATGGTCTTGACGGTGGTGCCGTAGTTGCTGTCGAAGGCGTGAAGCACCTCCCGCACCTGGGCGGGGAACCGCAGGTTCACCAGGAAGAACCGGTGTGTGCCCACCGAAAGCGGGTTCAGCACGAAAATCTCCAGTACCAGCACCACTGCCAGCACAACGACCGCCGCCACGCCGAAAAAGACGCCAAAGACGGAGAAAGCGCTGCCGCCCGTGCCGGTCCCAAACTCGATATAGGGGTCGGTGTCGTTGTAATAATAGTAGCCGGAGTAGGGGTCGTAGTAGCCGTCACCATAATAGTAGTCATCGTAATAATAATCGCTGGTATAGCTGTCGGTGGCTGTGGAGACAGCATTGGACGCGGTGCTGCCTGCGGTCGCGCCGGACGTGCCGCCGTTGATGAGCAGGATGATCAGCCCCACCAGCACCAGCTTCCAGTAGTTGGTCCGCAGGGACGCTTTGGCCTGCATCTTTAAGGATTCTCTTGTCCGTTTCATCGCACGGGCCTCCTTTTTTGTTTGGGGTTATCCCTTTTTCGTTCTGCCTTGCAGCACAACCCTGTGTAGGGGCGGGACTATTGTCAAGAGACACATGGGTAACACCTGTGAAGAGACATGGGTTACAGTCTCCGGA
>JAJQAS010000157.1 GCA_021203685.1 Clostridiales bacterium
GCCTGGGCCTGGACGGAGGCCAGGTCGTTGGCCTCGGCGTAGCGGAAGCCCTCGGTGAAGGGGAAGAAGTAGTTGTGGAACACGTCCTGCCCCGTGGCCTGGAGGGTGGTGATGGTGCGGCCATGAAACGAGTTGTGGAGGGTGATGATGGTGGCGCGGCCCTTGCCGTACTTGTCGAAGGAGTATTTCCGGGCCAGCTTGATGATGCCCTCGTTGGCCTCGCCGCCGCCGTTGGCGAAGAACGCCGCCGCCATGCCGGAGCGAGTGCAGAGCTTTTCCGCCAGCCGGGCGTAAGGCTCGGTGTAAAACAGGTTGGAGGCATGGGCCAGCTTGTGGGCCTGCTTCTCCACCGCCTCCAGCCAGGCGGGGTGGCCGTAGCCCAGAGAGGCCACGCCGATGCCGCTGGCGAAGTCGATATATTCCTCGCCCTCCAGCCCGTAGAGGGTGGAGCCCTGGCCGTGGTCCAGCGCCACATCGAAGCGGCCATAGGTCTGCATGGTGTACTGGTGATCCAGGGCCTTTAATTCGTCAAATGTCATGGAAGGAACCTTCTTTCGGAGAAAGGATAGGGGAAAGAAACCCCTCCACCATGCTTCGCATGGTCCCCCTCCCCTTTCAGGGGAGGCGAGGGGGGATAGTGCTTATCATCTGGTCAGCTATTTTGCTCAACATAGTATAAGTTTTCCACATAGAACTATGGTTTGACAACTGACCACACCTCTTGCCTCCCCTGAAAGGGGAGGTGTCACGGCGTATGCCGTGACGGAGGGGTTTTCCGTCAAAGCGGAGCAAAAGCTACAAAAATAAGGTTTTCGCGTACCCTGGGGCCCTTACAGCATCATCGTCCCCATGGGCTGGTCGGACAGCAGCTCGATGAGGATGGAGTGGGGGATACGCCCGTCCAGAATATGGCTGCGCTTGACCCCCCAGCGGACGGCCTCCACGCAGCACTCCACCTTGGGGATCATACCGCCGGAGATGACGCCCTTCTTTTTCAGCATGGGCACGTCGGACATCCGAATCTCAGGGATGAGGGTGCTCTCGTCCTTGGGGTCCATCAGCAGCCCCCGCACGTCGGTGAGCAGCACCAGCTTTTCCGCCTTCAGCGCAATCGCCAGCTTAGAGGCGGCGGTGTCCGCGTTGATGTTATAGGAGCAATCGGCATCACAGCCCTGGGCCACGGTGGAGATGACGGGGATATACCCCTTCTCCAGGCAGTCCACCACCACGGCGGGGTTCACGTGGGTGATTTCGCCCACCAGTCCGTATTTGGGGTCCTTGATTTTGGCCTGGAACAGGCCGCCGTCAATGCCGCAAAGGCCCATGGCCCTGCCGCCCCGGCGGTTCAGGGCGGCAACGAGGTTCTTGTTCACCTTGCCGCACAGCACCTCCTGCACCACGTCAATGGTCTCCTGGTCGGTGTAGCGCAGGCCGTCCACGAATTTGGACTCCTTGCCGATTTTTTTCAGCATGGCGTTGATCTCCGGCCCGCCGCCGTGAACCAGCACCACATGGATGCCCACCAGATGGAGCAAAATCACGTCGCTCATCACCGCGTCCCGCAGCTCCTCGGACACCATGGCGTTGCCGCCGTATTTCACCACAACGGTCTTGCCGCTGTACTTTTGGATGTAAGGGAGGGCCTCGGCCAGCACTTTGGCCCTGGCCACATAGTCGTAAGCCATTGTTTTAACAAACCTTTCGTTGTCGTTGCAGTTTTCCACGTCAGGTGCGGTAATCCCCGTTGATTTTCACATAATCATAGGTCAGATCGCAGCCCCAGCAAGTGGCGTAGTTCTCCCCCTCGTTCAGGTCGATGTCGATGATGACCTCCTCCTGGGAGAGAATTTCCTTGGCCCTGTCCTCGTCGAAGGCTACCTCCACGCCGCTCTTGCAGACCAGAATTTCTCCCGCGCAGGAGCAGAACTTCACGTCCACCCGCTCCGGGCGGAAGGGGGCCTTGGAATAGCCCATGGCGCACAGCACCCGGCCCCAGTTGGCGTCCGCCCCAAACATGGCGGCCTTGACCAGGGAGGAACCGATGACGGCCTTGCTCAGCCGCTCGGCGGCGTCCTCGCTGCGGGAGCCGTGGACGGTGCAGGTCAGCAGGCGGCTGGCCCCTTCGCCATCGGCGGCGATGGCCCGGGCCAGGTAGGTCAGTACCTCGGTCAGCGCGGCCTTGAAGGCCGTGTAGTTGTTGTCCTTCCACTCAATCAGGTCGTTCCCCGCCAGACCGTTGCACAGGATGGCGCAGGTGTCGTTGGTGGAGGTGTCCCCGTCGATGGTGACCCGGTTGATGGTACGGGGCAGCACCTCATGGAGCATGGTGCTGAGCATTTCCGGGGTAATGGCACAGTCGGAGGTCAGGAAACACAGCAGCGTTCCCATGTTGGGGTGGATCATGCCGGAGCCTTTGGCGATGCCGCCCAGGGTGACGATTTGATCCCCCAACTCCACCTGTACCGCAATCTCCTTGCGCTTGGTGTCGGTGGTCATAATGGCGTTGGCGGCATCGGTGGAGCCGTCCCGGCTGAGCTTGGCGGCCAGCGCGGGCATGGCGGTGGTGATAGCGTCGATGTTCAGCTCCTGGCCGATGACGCCGGTGGAGGCCACCACGAAGTCACGGGGAGCGCGGCCCGTGGCGGCGGCAGCCGCCGCGCACATCTCGTCGGCCTTCTCGTGGCTGAGAGGGGTGCAGGCGTTGGCGTTGCCGGAGTTAGCCACCACGCCCCAGGCGGCGCCGTCCTCCAGGTGGGCCATGGTCACGTAGATGGGGGCGCACTTCACCCGGTTGGTGGTGTACATGGCCGCGGCGGAGCACTCCGTCTCGGACAAAATCAGCGCCAGGTCGTTTTTCTCCGGGCTGCTGCCGGCCTTGACCCCGGCGTGGATGCCGGCCGCCGTGAAGCCCTTCGCGGCGCAGACGCCGCCGGAAATCTGTTTCATATTGTTCCTCCATTCCGCCGAAAAACGGCTGTTTTAGCTCTTAGCTATTAGCTTTTAGCTCTTAGCTTGGTGGTGCTAAACGAGTGGTTCGTGACTGGTAACGAGCGGCCAGCAGTGCCTGACTAACAGCTAATGGCTAACAGCTCACAATTCTTACAAACTCAGGCTGGCCGTCTCCTCGAAGCCCAGCATCAGGTTCATGTTCTGCACCGCCGCGCCGGAGGCCCCCTTGCCCAGGTTGTCGAAGAGGGCAGTGACGGTGGTCTGGCGGTCGTTGCCGCAGACCACCAGCTGGAGGGTGTCCTTCCCGGCCAGGGTGTTTGCGGCAATCATAGGTTCATTATACACCAGTTCGGCCACCGAAACAAGTGTGGAACCGGCATAATGTGCCAACAATGCCTGGCGAATGTCCTCGGTGGTGGGGTTGCCGTTCAGTTTGGTGTTGTGGAGCAGGATGGTGGTTGCCATGCCCTTATAATAGTCGTCCACCACCGGGCAGAACACCGGGGCGGCGTCCAGCCCGCAGACCTGCTGCATCTCCGGGATGTGCTTGTGGTTCAGGGTCAGGCCGTAAATGCGGGGGGAGGACAGCTTCACGTCCCGCTCCGCCGCCTCGTAGTCGGCGATCATTCCCTTGCCGCCGCCGGAGTAGCCGGTGAGGGAGTAGCAGGTCAGGGGGTAATCGGTGGGCAGGATGCCCGCCTGCACCAGCGGCGCGGCGGAGGAAATCAGGCCCGTGGCGTGACAGCCGGGGTTCGCCACCCGCTTGGACTGGACGATCTTCTCCTTCTGGCCGGGGGCCAGCTCCGGGAAGCCGTAGACCCACGCCGGGTTGGTCCGGTGGGCGGTGGAGGCGTCGATGATGCGGGTGGCGGGGTTCGTCACCAGGGACACCGCCTCCACGGCGGCCTTGTCCGGCAAACACAGAAACACCAGGTCGGCGCTGTTGATGAGCCGCGCCCGCTCGGCGTTGTCGTGGCGCTTGTCGTCATCAATGCGCATCAGCTCGATGTCGTTCCGGGCGGCGAGCCGGTCCATGATTTGCAGGCCGGTGGTCCCAGCCTGGCCGTCGATGTAAATTTTCGGTTTCATAAGCGCCTCCGTTTGGGGTGTCGGATGTGTAGCTTTTTCTGGTTATCTCTTTAAATCGGCCTTATCGGTACTTCCAGCGTAAAACCCCTCCACCATGCTTCGCATGGTCCCCCTCCCCTTTCAGGGGCGGCAAGAGGGGTGGTCAATTATCGAATGATGTTCTTTGTGGAAAAGTTGTACTATACTGGGCTGAGATGCTGACGACACGACAAACACTATCCCCGTTTTTGTTGTCTCCAAGAGGAAATCTTTCCACATTATGCTTATTCCGTTTTCTGATTTACTCTCTTTCTGATAAACGAAAGCAAGACGGCAAGCACTATCCCCCCCTTGCCTCCCCTGAAAGGGGAGGAGGGCCGCCGCCTTTAGGCGGTGGCGGAGGGGTTTATTGCTAATTGCTAATTGAAAACAGAGAAGGGCAAGTGTTTCCACTCGCCCTGCTGTCAGAAGCGATTCTGTTATCCTTCCGT
>JAJQAS010000251.1:0-1324 GCA_021203685.1 Clostridiales bacterium
GCTTTCAGTTGGCTGTAATTCCCGGACCCGCCGCACAACCCCGCCCCCGTTGTCGGGGTTGGGAACATCGCCGTTGCCGTTGCTAAATCCGGCCCTCCGTCTCCGTGTTGACATGGTGCTTGCCCCGCTCGCGCCGTCGGGGTAGGCCAAAGTTTCACCCGGTTGGCAAGTTGGTCTGTGTGGTTCCGTTTTCCCTCGCGGGTCAGGTGTTCCGCGCTGTTCGCTCCCTTGCTGTCTCTCGCCGTTGGCGTGGGCCATATCGCAGCCGCTCTGCCCAAACTCACAGAATGGCGTCCTTTCTCCGTTTTCCGAGGCGCATTGCCGCCGAGGTCCACCGCTGTTGGTGTGGGCCACGATTGCAACTCTGTCTCGCTTGTGCGGGGCGTCGATGCTTGCAGCCGGAATAATAAACGCCTGGACGGTGTAACCCTCGTTTTCCAAGTCAAAAAGCACCGTGTCGAGCGCCATATTGACAATTCCAGCAACGTTTTCACCAACCACCCAAGCTGGCCTGATTTCCCGGATAACTCGGAGCATCTCAGGCCAGAGGTAACGGTCATCTTCCTTGCCTCTGCGCTTCCCGGCCTGACTGAACGGCTGGCAGGGGAATCCGCCCGAAACAGCGTCAACTGTTCCCAATCCTGTTCTGGCATGAAAATCCTCCTTCGTCAGTGTCCGAATGTCCCGCCAGCGGGGAACATCGGGCCAGTGTTTTTCGAGGACTTTTGTCGGGAAGTCCGCCCACTCGCATTGCCCCACGGATGTAAATCCCGCCATTTCAGCGGCAAGGTCAAGTCCCCCTATCCCGGAGAAGAGGCTGAGATGCGTTCTCACAAGTCCATCCCCTCCGTTTCCTCCAGCAGTCGCAAGAGTTGCTGCTGGTTTTCCTGCAACACCGCCGGGTCCGGTGCCTGGTATGCCCCAGGTTGTGGACCTTTGCTGATTTTTCGGGTCTCCGTGGCCTGTGTGACTTCGTCCTCCCAGCCTTCGGCGTTTAGCCATGTTGCCGGGTAGGGGATGTACTTTCCCCCCTCTTTCTGCCAGTCGTAAGAGGTTTTGAGCTTCGGCAGCTTGTCCATGATGGCGGCTATAACATCGCCGCTAGGGTTCAGCTTTCCCCACGCTATCTTGGCCTGGCCTTTTGACTTTTTCTTGGGGTAAATAGCCCAAAAAGCTTCAAAAGCCTGCTCCTGCGCTTCGCTCAATGCCCCCTTGGGGGGCTTTTGGGGGGTAGTATCCTTTATCCCTTGTCCTTTATCCTTTATCCTTAATCCTTTATCCTTTATAGCTTCGCTTTTGCTTGCGGTTTGCTTCGGCTCTGCTT
>JAJQAS010000251.1:1424-27194 GCA_021203685.1 Clostridiales bacterium
GCTTCGCTTTTGCTTGCGGTTTGCTTCGGCTCTGCTTGGCTTGTGCTACCGCCTTTTTTCCCTGCGGCTGCTCTTTTTCGGCTCATCTCCAAATTGGGCCTCACAAGTTCGTACATTGCCGCCGCCCAAGGTGATAGCCCGTCCGGGTTCTCGGCGTCGAAGCCATAAGCCAGAACAGCCATTAGGAATTCCGCTTGCGTCCCCTTGTCGGGTATCATCTTGGCAGCGTCATAATAGGAGCGGAAAAGGATAAAGGTTTTTCCGTCCGCATTGGCCATGTTACCCCTCCCGCTGATTCCAGCGTTCGATGGCTTTCTGTCCCTCAAAGATGTTGTCCAGCGGCTCCAGCAGCTTCTCGAAGCGGCAGTTCACTTTCGGCCCCGCTACACTTGCGCCACATTTGGGACACCTCACAATGATTCTCCCGTGGAACCATCCACTTGCGCTCAGTTTGCCAACCGGCAAGACCTTTGCATCTGCCCCGCAATGGGGGCAATCGTCCAGGTAGTCAATACCCGGCCATGTTGTGCTGCTCATCTCGTTTCCTCCTTATGCGTTTTCCATCAGATCAAAGATGCTGATGGTTTCCAGCTTGTTATCCTCTGCCTTCAGATAGCCCACAGCGTCCCGGAAGTAGTCGTTGTTCAGTTCGATGGTGTACCCCCTGCGCCCGTGCTTGATAGCCTGCAGCGCAACCGTTCCCAACCCGCCGAAGGGGTCAAGGACTAAATCGCTCTCGTTGGAATACCTGTTGATGATTCTGTCAACGATGTCAAGCTGGAGCGGACACACATGGAGCGACTTCCTCCGCTGGCTCTGCGTGGTGTTGAGCGTCCTCATGCGGTTCACATCGTCCCAAACTTCCGGGGACCAGCTGCCGGGTGCAACGACCATGAAGGTCGCGGGGAGGTGTCCATCTTCGTCCAGCTTCTTCGCAATCTGGACGTGTTCCTCGTAGTCGTAGACGGTGCCACGGCTATATTCACGGTACACCTTCTGAAGACGGCTCACAGGGGCGGTCATGACCTCCTGTTTCGTGGGGAGCTTGTCGCCGCTGGAACGCCAAAAACCATGTGCGTCAATCTGCCACTGTGCGCGGGTGTATTCCTGCTTCGTCTTTTTCACGGGTTCGTCCGCGTAAGCCTTGCCGGTGTTAGTCGGCAGCTTTCGGAAAAGCAGAATGTACTCAGGGCAACCCACGCCCATCTTGGAACCATCTTTGCATTGCTCCGTCCATCCGAGCCTGTATGTCTGGTTGTTTTCGCGGACAACGTCCGTCACAACCGTAATCATGCCGAAATAGATGAAGCCGTGCTTTTGGTAGTGCTGGATACACATAGCGTGGAACGGCTCCATGCTAGGCATACCATAGCCGGTGGCGTTCCCGAACAGCACCCGGTCCTTGACGTGGCAAGCAAACACCCGCCCCGGCTGGAGAACTCTCAGCAGCTCCGGGCTGAGGTAGTCCATCTGCTCAAAGAATCGCCGTGTATCCTCATTGTGTCCGAAATCGTTGTAGCTGGGCGTGTATTCGTAGTGGTTGGAAAACGGAATGGACGTGTGAATCAGCCCGACGCTGTTTGTCTCCATCCGTTTCAGCTCTTCCACGCAGTCGTCATTGACCGCGGTCCAGCCCTTGCCCTTAATCTCCACTCTTTTCACTCCAATCGAACGGGCCATTTTCTCCAGTTGGGCCTTGCCGGTCAACCCGTATTTTTTGACTATCTCTTGCATTTTGGCTTGCATGTGGTCGTGCTGTCTCCACTTTTCCTGGAGGGCTTGCCAGATCACTTGCTCCGTCTCCGTGTAAATCACATCGATGATAACTTTCTCGGATTGAAGGAATCGGTACGTCCGGTGAATCGCCTGTATGAAGTCGTTAAACTCATAGTCGATTCCAACGAAAATCGCCCTGTGGCAATGCCGCTGGAAGTTGCAACCGGAACCCGAAAGGCTTTTTTTCGTTGCGAACAGGCGGCACTCTCCATCTGAAAATGCAATCACCCGCCGCTCTCGCGTGTCGTAGTCCATGGATCCGTAGATGTCCACCGCCTCCGGCATGGCCTTTTTAATGGCGTGTCGCTCTGCCTCCAGGTCGTGCCAGAGAATGAAATGAGCATCCGGGTCACTGTCCACAATTTCTTTCGCCTTCTCCACCCGCCGATTAATACTTTCCCGCTTTTCGGCGGCTGCTTCTGACAAGCTCCGGGCCACGTTGCGGACCACCTTAAATTGCCCGTCCCTGTCCTCCACGTCGTTCTTACTGTCCTGGATGATATGCTCCCGGACTTCCAACCCCGGCAAATCATAGCCGGTATCGTCATAGCCCAAATCCGAGGGCTTCTGGATAAATAAGGCCCAAGATGATACCCACAGCCAAAACTCTTCTTCCTTGTGGGGGTAGAGCGTCAGGTTGTTCGCCTTTGTGCTGTCCCGCTGGAAAAAGCGGGTCAACGCCTGTCCGGTGTCCATGACTTCCAAGTATCCGGCGTAGTGTATCAGCTCTTTGTACTTGTTCGGGGACGGCGTAGCGGTGCAAACCAGCTTGTATTTCACGCCCCGGAAAAGCTGCATGAACGTCTGGAACGTCTTGCTCCCGTAGCTTCTCAGGCAGGATGCTTCATCCAGCACCGTGCAGGAAAAGGTCTTAGGGTCGATGTCCCCATCTCTCACCCGCTCATAGTTGGTCATGAGGATGGTTCCATCCGCCGCCGCGTCCGCATCCGCCTGAGTGGTGATGTACCGGGGCGGCTCCATCTGCAACAAGTCTCTCGCGTCCCTTGCGAACTCCTGCCGCACTCCGAGAGGAAGGACGATTAAAGCCTTGCCCCCTTCATGCCGGAGAACCTGACGGCAATATTCCAGCTCCTGAGCCGTGTTGTGCGTCACGGTGAAATCTGCCAGCATATACAGGTGGTTTCCATCGATGAGGAATCCGTAGTATTCGCCTTTGCCGATGTACTCAATGTCCAGCCCATACCGTAGCGGGTTCTTGATTTGCTTGCGCTGCCCCGCCTTCTTGCGGGTAATGCAAGGAATTTCACCAGTGTTTCCGCTGATAAAGATACGCTGATACTCTTTGCCGTCCACAACCTTCACACCGTGGCTCACAGATAGGCCCAGCGATCTGCAAAGGAAGATGATGTCCTCGCCCAAGCCGGGGAACACCGTTGCGATTTCGTAGCATTTGTCGATTAAAAAGCCGTCGGTGTCCAATAGTCCGGCGAGGACTTTCAGCCGGATGTCTCTGCTGTTGTGGAGGTATTCTGGCCTGATTCGCTTTTCCCCTGCAACACAGGAGCTTTTTACAAATTCCCGTTCGGGGTATTTGCAACTGTTTTCTGCGCCTTTTGAAAAATGGTAGGTTTTACACCCGCGCCCACTTTCAACGCGACATTTGAGCCCGCTGGCATCTGCCCACTTGTTCAGGTAGTCAACGATTTCAGCGTCTTGGCCGTTGATGGTAAAATCCAGCTTCCCTCTTGTCCCGTCTCCAAGCCACAGGCCGTAAACATAAGGGTCAAAATCAACTTGCCTTTCGGGGAAATTCAACGGGCGTTTGTATGCCTTGTAGCAGTTCCTTTTTGCATATTCCGGCAAATTCAAAAAGTCAGTGATCCGCATATTCACGATTTCGCCGGTCTGGTGCCCTCCGTGTTTGTTCGACATCTCGAACGAGAGGATGTGGGCGCTGTTGCAGGTGAAAGAATCGCCATTTTTGAGGGTAACGCGGTACATATCGTCCACTCCATGGGCCAATGACAACACCTTTCTTGGTGTCCCATCGTCCCCCATAAGCAAGTCGCCCACCTGTACATCTTCTACATTTTTGGTAGTGCAATCATGCATGAGGATTCTCGTCCCCTTGCCATGGCACTTGCCCAATCCGAAGGATTCAAACAATGCCCGTCTGCCCCCGTGCAACGCCCACCTTACACCGTCTTTCTGGTGCGGTTTCAGGGCTGGTGACAATTCTGCCGGGTCAACGTCAAAACCGCTGACCGGCGCAACAACTATCTTGCTGCGTAAAAACTTATCGTAACTGTCCATTTTCTTATTTTCCTCGCAACAACGTAAGATTAAGTTTCACTAAGTTTCAAAAATCCTTATGCCGTGCATCAACAACATAAGTTTCCGCTTGATGATGTAATCTGGCGTTTTAACACCCTTGGTGTCCTCCACAATGGTCCGCCCGTCTTTGATGTACACAAAATCGGCAACGTATTTGACGGGCCGCTCCACCACCTTCCCATCCCCTCCCCGTTGGGAGGGGACGAGGGTGAAGGGAACTTGCCGCCGCAAATCGTGAATAGCCCCGCCGCGCTCCAGCAGCTTTAACTCCTGCCAGCGGCGGTATTCCTTTTTACTGTCGAACGTCCCTTCTTCGGTGGTGGTTTTGCGGGAGTGGTACTTACTCACCACGGGAGGTCTCCGTCATCTTCATCCAGCTCCGTGAAGTTGGGGTGGTTGCCGGACGGCTCATCATACCGCACGGACGGCTCATAATCGCCGCCCCGCTGATGGTTCCCGCCGTTCTGCCCTTCCTTTTTGGAGCCGCAGAAGTTGATGTGATCCGCTACAACTTCGGTGACATACCGCTTGTTACCGTCCTTGTCGGTGTAGTTGCGGACCTGAATAGCCCCCTCCAGCAGAATTATGTCGCCCTTGGTGAAATAGCGGTTGACGAACTCCGCCGTTTTCCGCCACGCCACGATGGTGATGAAGTCGGCGTTCTGCGCGTTGGGGTCTTTGCTCTTGTAGTCCCTGTCACAGGCGATACGGAACGAGATAACCGCCGTCCCGCTCTGCGTGTGGTTCAACTCCGGGTCGGCTACAAGCCGCCCCTGTAAAATTGCTTTGTTGAGCATGGTTTCCTCCCTTACTTGGTGCCGGAGATGTGGTAGCGTCCGTAGCCGCTTGTCCGGCCGCTGCCGATTCCAAGGCCGAACCCTGCCAGGTTGATGATGTTGACGATTTGCTCCAGCGAGTAGATGGTGTCGATGTAGTTGATGGTCACGTCCGCTCTCCAGCCGCTGAAATGGGACATCCGAGAGAGGACAGGGGCGCCGCGTTTCGGGGACATGAGCCGCTCGTCAAGGCTCCATTCCGCGAACTCCACAGGGACGAGGTTGTTCACCGCCACGATGTTCAGACAAGCATCAAACTTGGTTGCATAGGTATCGATGCCGTTACGAACCACCGCCGCGCAGAAGCTCTTTTTCAATCCAAAAGCGGAGATACAGGGGGCGTTGTTCGCCAACATATCCCGCAGCTTCTCTACGGTGGATTCCTGGTAGGTGTCCCCCATGCCGTAGCCGTCCCGCCAGTGGATGGCGGTGATGATGTCCTCCCACTTGTTGGGGACTTCCTGCTTCTTGGCCTGGTCGTTTCGCTCCCGCGTGAGCTGGCGCACCGTCCGGGCGTTCATGCAGTTCAGCACCAGGTCGGTGTCCCCTTCGATGGTGATGGTGGTGGTCTTGGTGGCGGCTCTTACGTCCTGCACCTCGATGATTTCTTGCTTTTTTGCCATTGTCGTACATCTCCTTTTTTATTTTTTGTGCAACGCACGGAGCAAAGATTATTTGGTTTGCCTTGTGTTGTTGTGTTCTGTTCGGTCGTGTCCCGCACTAATCTCTACTCCCTGCATTGCAGGGCAGTTTGTGTTGTAATTTCCAGTTTGGCTATATATGGTCGTGGGCTGTTTTGTCTTTCGTGCAATGCACGGGGATAATGCTCAACGTGTTTTATAGTGTAGTTTAGTATTTGGTTTTGTTCCGTTATGAAATGTCCGGATATGTCATGAGCATCTTCCCCCTGCATTGCAAGGGCGGCTTATAATGTAGTGTTTGTTCAGATAGTGATTGATTTTGTTATGTCTGCTATTCGCGCCATAGACACGGCGAAACCTGAAACGATTTATAATGTTCTGGCGTGCGTCTTCTTTTTCTGTCCTTGTGTGTTAGCATGGTGTTCCAAGTTTCGCCCTGTCTGTGGCAGGGTGGGTGTGATGTCCTGTTCTGGCGTGTCGTGTTCTGTTGTGTTCGGTAGTCGGCTGTCCCGAATTGTCCTTTCTGCCACTCACGTGGTGATGTCTTGCGCCATTGGCGCGGGAAAACTCAAAACGGATGTTTTGTATTTTGCTATGGTGTCGTATTTTGTTCGCTCTCGTTCTGGGCTTTCCCCCGCCTGTGACGGGGTTGTTGATTTGTTCGGTATTGTGCTGTTGGGTTAGGTTTTATTTCGTACCGTGTTGAGATGTTTTCGTGTCGTTGACACGGCGGAAATGCTGTGATAGTTTGTGCTTTGGCGTTCAATGCTGTCTTGCGGTGTTCATGCACTATCTTGTGCCAGCGTTTCCGCCCTGCCAACGGCAAGGGCTTGCTTTGTGTTGCACTATCGGGTGTTGTTTTGTCCTTCACGGTCCGGTATGAGTCTGAATTATGCTCGTGCAATAAGCACGGCGGAACCTCAAATTTAGCTTGCATTGTGCTGTAATATCGTGTTCTATCTTGTTATGCAAAGTGAAGTTTTGAGATTCTGCCCTGCTTACAGCAGGGTTTGTACTGTGATGTTGTATTATGTCATGTGTTGCGAGTGCCTGTGCGGTATTGTCCTTGATATGGTTCACGCTCCGAGGCTGTCGATTGCCTCAAAGACGGGTTCCAACTCTGTGATGGATTCATACCTTCTTCGGAAGGCTTGTAAATCCTGCATGGCCCGATTCACGAGAGCCGTGTATTCATCCTCTCGCCGGATGATAAGGGAGGTGGGCTTGTACCCGTTTCCCTCTGCCCGATAAAATGCGCGGGTTTCCACGGCCTGTGGCTTGTCGTTTTCAACCACCAGATGGCACACAATCTGTCGGGCCTCATGCACCCGCCATTTCTGCGCCGCTTCTGTATCGTCCCATGTGAAGCACTTGTGAAGTTCAGTTGCTTCATCTTTGGCTTTCTCCACAATTTCTTCGGGGCTGACGTTCTCCCCGATGGAGAGAATTTCGTCTGCTACCTTCTGAGCATCTGCGTTATGGTGGAGCGTCGCCCACCCTGTTTTCCATTTCGCCGTTGTCACTTTTGATTCCCCCTTTTGGCTTTCAGCCCGTAGATTTTGCAGAGGGTCTTGTCCATCTCCACGCCGCCGTTCAGGTGGTATTTTTCGAAAAATTCACTGTCCGGCATTGTGTGCGCCTCCGTGTGGTGTTCCCTGCACAGGGGCAAGACTTCCATTCCCTCGTGGATAATGTCGGTTCTGTCGCGTCCCATACCCACACGGTCAATGTGGTGAAGGTCTGCCCGTTTGCCGCAAACACAACATCGCTTATTGATGAGGCACGAATAGACGTAGTCCCCGACATCGTCCACATAGCTGATTAGGCTCTTTTTCGTGGGTATGTCGTTCCTTACGATGAATCGGGCCAGCCACCGCTGAAACGCAGCTACAACGGACATCGGAGCGTTTGAGAGGGAAAAAAGACTGTCCGCCGTCTGCCAAAGTTCAGCTGTCCAGAACTCCACCTTTAGAAGCTCTTTCGCCTCGCTCTTTTCCTCTCCCATCCAGTCGGCTATCTCTCCGATCATAGCGTAGCAATTTCTTCTCTGCTTCGCTGAGAGAGGGCGGCTGTCTATCATCTGGATGGAACACTCTTTATATTCCCGCCGGAGCATGGTGGGAAGGTCATCATACTTCGCCCGGATGACAACCTCCCCGGCCCGTTCGTCATACTCCGTTATCCTGCCCTTGCAGGTGTCGATGGGGCTTTTCATGCGCCGCTACGGGCTTTCTGCTGCCCGTAGATGATGGCCTGACATTCCGCGCAATACACCGCGCCGCCGAACTTCTTTTTGCTGAACTGAATCAGCTGCTCCGGGGTGATGTCCTTGCCGTCCTTGCCCTTCGTCCCCATGATGGGCTTTCTGCACCTGTCGCAGGGGACATACTGTTGTGGCTCCACCTTCTGGGGCGGCTGGGGAGGTTGCTCCGGTGCCTGCTGGTAGCCGATGGACCACTCAAACACTACCCGCCCCTTTACGGAGATAGTAAGGGAGTTAATGTTCCGGTTGGCTCCGTAGCTAATAGAATCCACCGTGAAGCGGTCATAACAGGCAAGTTTTCCGTTTCGCCCCGGAACGATTTTGCACCGGTCAGCGGGGATAAAGATACGTGGTGCGGTGTAAAGCTCCCGCCCGATGCCCCAGTTGACGCAAGCGCGCTTGAAGGAATCAGACGCAAGCCCCTTTTCCTTCTCGGTGTTGCTCTCGGTGCCGGTGTCCTCTTTAGAAACCCACTGGCACCTCTCCTCGTCAAAGATGGACACGGTACAATTGGCGTTCTCGCGGCTGTGGTGCCGCTTCCAATTCATCGGTCCCACCGTCTCGTCCAGGATGTCCATGTCACATCGTGCGTCCTTGTAGAGCAGGACGGTCACTCCGGTGGGTTGCCCCTGCCTTTCGTGGACTTGCGACACGCGGCAAGAGATTTCGTCCGGCTTCAAAAGCCTGAATTTGGGATTCATCTTTTCGCCCCCTTGATCTGAAACTCTCCGGGGACTTCCTCAGAGGTAACGCCCTCTACCATTTCCCCTGTGTCCGCAAAAGCAGCACCGCCGCCGGTTGCCACCAGCTTCTTTTTTAGTTCACCCCAGACGGGGGAAACTTTCAGGTACTCTTCCCGGCCCTCGCTCATCAACCATTCCGCCAGCTTGTCACTGTCCATCGACATCTTCACGCTAGGCTTTTTCTGCACCAGCGTCCCGCTGAGTAGCCGGTAGGTGGTCTGTGTCTTGGTGTCGGTGCTGGGCTTCACCGTCTGGAAATACTCTTGCAGGGCGGCTTTCAGCGGCTCCACAGCATTGTCCCGGCGGGTTGCCTCTGCGTCTTTACGGGCTTTCAGCTCCGCGATTCTCTGGTCTGCCAGCTCTGCGAGGCGGTTGTATTCCTCTTCCGCCTCTGCGATTTTTCGCAAGGCCCAATCCGCCTTACTGTCGCTGTCGATTCTCCAGCCTGTTTGTCCGGTCATTTCGTCCAGCACTGATTGTTCGGCAAGCATCATCTTCATCATCCTTTCTATTTAGGCGCTCTTCACAGAGGGCTATGTCGTGGGCCAGATAGAATCTGTCCCCGGCCCATAAGCTCTTGCCGCATATTTCACAGCGGCACACACTGCCATCATTCTGCTTCTTCATCGTCTGCGACTTCCTCACGGACGCAAGCCTCACAAGCCGCTTCGCCGCCCACGATGTAGTAGCGTTCGCCCCGGTAAATCTCGCCGCCGCAGATGCAACAGCGGAGCAGGGGCTTTTCCGCTTGCTTGTCCCAGGTCATACCGCGCCGCCTTTCAGCGCGTCCAGCATTGCCGCCTCGCTGTTCAAGCTTGCCAGCCGCCGCCGAAACAGCTCGTCCAGCGTGTCCAGCAGTTCCTCTTCCTCCAGCCGGGCCGGTGCGCCCTGCCCTGCGATGATGGCAAGGATTGCTTCACTGTAAATCTCGCTTTTCTTCATCTTGCTCCTCCATTTCGTCTTGCTTCGAGGCCACGTTCTCTCGCTTTGTTGGGCCATCCTGCCTCCTGCTTTCGGAATTTGATGTAAATTCCTTTCCGCCTCAGGCTGTGGATGGCGCTGCACACGCCGCCGTGGGTAACGCCCAACTCTTCGGCAATTTCGCTCATTGTCATGCCGTCCCAGTCCCGCTCCTGAAGCATCTCCGCGATAGGGCGGGGAGGTTTTGGATTTGGTTCCGGTACCGGCGGCTTGTGGGCCAACCTGTCCTCGTCCGGCATGATGGGCCAGCACTCCCGGATTGACTTGTCAACCCGGTGTCCCGTTCCATCGCCACCGGAACGCGGGAAACGCACCATTGCATACCGGCGTTTCGGATGAATGTACGCCACAGAGCCGCCCATCACCCTGTCACCGAGGGCAATGTCACGCGGAAGGTATCCGGTCATTTCATGTTCCTCCCCGCAATCAGTGCCTCCAGCAACCAGCCGAGAGAAGCACACAGCAGCATCGTCCCTGCCGTGTAGCCGCCGAACAGGGCCACGATGATACCCGCAAAGGCGGCGATCAAGCCCAGGATGGCGGTCAAGGCGAAGATAATCAGCACCGCGCCTTCTCGTTTCATCTTTCTTACCTCCTACCATTCCACCGGGTTCCCGGTGTGCTCATTCGCCCAACGCCGCAAGCCTTCTACGGGGTACAGCGTCCGCCCCTTCACCTTCAAGGTGGGGAGATCGGTGTTCGCCGCCCACTCGCGGATAGTTCGCTCCGACACGCTCAGCAGTTGCCCCGCCTTTTTCGCAGATACGGCGATAGGCTCTACTGTGATTGCCATATCAGGCTCCACTTGTTTCATACTTACATCCCCTTTTGGCCCCTTAAAGGGACCAGATGAATTTGACAACCGCCGTCCCCGCCGCTGTGAGCAGGAGAAAGAGGGCAATCGCTGCCAGAAAGATAAGGGTAGTGATTATCTTCGCTATCGTTTCCGGTTTCATGCTCTCACTCCCCTTCGACGGTTTCCGACTTGACCGGAGTTTTTTCGGCTGTCCCGTGGTCAAGTTCGGTTTTCTGAACTTTTTTTGTAAAAAAATAGAGCGGGATGTCGGCGGGGGTAAGGTTCAGAACGTCCAGTGCCCTGGTGATTTCCATTTGGGAAAACTCCAAAGAATTGTTCAGCCTTTGGCTCACAGAGACGGTTCCAAGGCCAATTCTGCCTGCAAAAACGTCCTGAGTGCCGCAGATTTCCTTGATTCTGCCCCGCAATTTGCTATAATCAAAATCCGTTCGCATAGCCACAAATCACCTCCTGTTCATCTTTCTGAATTTATTATAACCACTCACGGCGGATATGTCAATATTTATTTTTCATTTTTCTGAACTTTTTGAAAAAAAGCAAAAATAACTGTTGCTTTTTCTGAATTTTAATGGTATGCTAAAGCCAACACAGAGGAAAAGAAGGAGGTGCTGAGATGAATACCACAGCGGAACGTCTACAAAAGGCGTTAAAAGTCAGGGGGATGAAACAAACCGAACTGGCAACCAGGACACAGATCGGAAAGTCCTCCATCCACGCTTATATTACGGGTGACTATCTGCCAAAACAAAACAATATCTACAAAATGGCGCAAGCGTTAGATGTGAGCGAAAGCTGGTTGATGGGCTATGACGTTCCGATGGAGCGTGGTGCCGTAGACACGAATCTCCAAACTATGCCCCAAAAGGCCCGTGGGAAGGCAATTCGTGTTCCAGTTCTCGGTAGCGTGCCCGCTGGCACACCCATAGAAGCCATTGAAGATATTATAGATTGGGAAGAAATACCCGAAGCTATGGCCTCCGGTGGGCGCGAATATTTCGCTTTGAAGGTGACCGGAGACAGTATGTACCCAAAGTATCTCGAAGGGGATACTATTATAGTGCGCCGCCAAGATACCTTTACATCTGGTGCCGACTGCGTTGTATATGTGAACGGGTACGACGCGACCCTAAAGACTGTGAAGGAAACGCAAGGTGGCGGTATCACGTTGCAGCCGGTAAACCCAAACTACCCGCCGCGTACATATTCACAAGATGAAATTCGCACTTTACCGGTTTCTATTGCCGGTGTAGTGGTTGAGTTGCGGAGAAAGATAAACACTTAGAGAATGGAAGGGAGAGAAAACTATGGGGATGAGATTCCGAAAAAGCGTAAAAATAGGCAAGGGGAGCCGCGTCAACTTTGGGAAACGCGGTGTAAGCGTTTCATTCGGGGGCCGTGGCCTGCGGCATACCGTTTCCACCTCTGGACGGCGAACAACCTCTGTCGGTATCCCTGGAACGGGGCTTTCCTATACAAGCACCTCCGGCGGCGGGAAAAGTCGAAGCAGCAAACGCCGTTCTTCATCGTCCAATCGCTCATATCAAGCCGAGGTTGCCAGACAGCAGCGCGAAGCTGAAAAAGCGGCAGAATACGAACGGAATTGTAAAGCTGTCGATGATTTTAATGATAGGCTTGATGAGATACGTTCCATCCACCAGACTTGCAGTGATTCGGTAGATTGGCAAACTCTAAAGATTCAACCTGAACCATTCCCAAAAGGAGAAGTCGGGCCACTTGAAGCAGACGCAAGGGCTAAATTTCTCAACTATTCTCCATCCCTTTTGGGGAAGGTGTTCAAGTCGGTCGATGACCGCAAGCGTGAAAAATTAGAGGCAGATATCCGCGCCGCGAAACAAGCCGATTCTGATAATTACAGCGATTGGGAGAATCTCCGCACCCTTGCGGGGCAAATCCTTGACGGGGGCCTTGAAAGCCATCTTTACGCCATAACCGAGATGCACCCCTTCGACGATATTTTAGAGTTCGGAAGCGACTTTGACGCGGGGACGGATTCCCCCGATTTTATAGAGATTGAATTTCACGTCAAATCGGCGCAAGTTGTCCCTGCGGAAACACTTTCGCTGACAAAGACGGGGAAACTCTCCAGAAAGGCCATGACGAAAACAATGCACTATGACATAGTGCAAGATTATGTTTGCAGTTGCGCCCTGCGGGTGGCAAGAGAGATTTTCGCCATTCTGCCCGTCGGCAAAGTTGCAATCCACGCGGTGGACGCTGTGGCCGATGATTCCACGGGCAAGGCCAAAGACGAAACCGTTCTTTCAGTCTTGATTCAGCGGCAAGATTTAGCGGAGATTGATTTTGATAAAATCGACCCGTCCGACACGCTTGAAGCTTTCCGTTGCAACATGAAGTTCAAAAAGACAAAAGGCTTGCTTCCTGTTGAGCGAGTCTGTACATGAGGGGGCACAACGAAATGAAGAAGCAGATTTTGGCCCTGTTGTTGGTGCTTTCCATGGCTCTGTCCCTTGTGTCCTGCGGCGGGTCCACCGCTGAGAAGGAAGCTGCCGTAAGTTCCGCAGATGAATCCGTGGAAGTCGAACCCGCCGAAGATGAATCTTTGGAGAGTGTAGCAGATGAATCCTCGCTTGCCGATGAATCCGCAGAAACAAGCGAGGACGAATTCGCCCCCGCAGAAGATGAAGACAGTGCAACATCTGCCGAAGCATCCGCCGCTGAAACGGACGAGCAGGAATACGATGAACTCCAAGCACTGTTCCTGTCAGTGGAAGATGGCCTAACGGAGGAATCGCTGCTTGCCGCGATTGAAGAAAACGGTCTGTATTACAGGGATGAGGAAGGGGAAGAAAGTCATTATTACAAGGTCGCCTATACAGAAGGCGTGGCGAGGTTGAGCCACGCAGATGAGGGCGACAAATTTGAGGTGTCGTTTTATCTGTCCGACGGGACTGTAAAATCGGCTGAATATTTTGACGAGAGCCTTTTTGTTTCCGCGCTTTACAAGTCAAGCAAATTGGAATCTGACTATGGGTATACAGATTATTCATTCAGCGCGAACAAGCGGGATGATGGCTCCGATAGTGGAACCGCGTCAATGAACTACTACGAGGCAAGTTCGCTTGAAGATGCCCTTCACCTTGCGCTGACCGTCAAGGCAAGAGAAGCACAGTCTAGCAGGAACAACGTACAATAAAAAACCGCCCCGGTGCTGCGAACACCGAGGCGATTCAAAAAGGGGATGTAGGCTTGCGGCTCTACATCCCCGATTATACACCCCTCACGGGGAAAATGAAAGGGGAAATTTCAAAATGACGAAAAAAAGAAGCGCACAAGGCTCCGGCAATGTCCGCTTTCGCTCTGACGGTCGTTGGGAAGCTCGTTTCACTTATTTTGACGATTTGGGCCAGCCCCGGCGCGGCTCCGTCTACGGGGCCACACAGAAGGAGTGTCAGCAGAAGCTCAACGCCGCCCTTGCAAAAATTGACCGTGATTCTTTCCGGGTGACCCAGCGGTACAACGTGAAAGAATGGGTGGAAGAGTGGATTGATACCTACGGCGATTCTTGGAAGCCGATGACGCGGGACGATTACAGGGCAAAAGCAGAGCGCTATATTTACCCACACCTGCGTAGCGTCCAACTTGCGGCCCTTTCGCCCATAGCGGTCCAGCGGTGGGTGAACAAGCTTAAAAACGGCTGGGCAGGGCAGAAGCCGCTTTCCCCAAAATCGGTGAAGAATATCCACGGGATACTCCACAGCGCATTAAAGCAAGCCGTCGCCGCTGGCCTCATTCAGGCGAATCCAGCGGACAACACACGCTTGCCGAAAATCCACAAGCCTGATTTGCAGCCGCTCATGGATGAAAATGTAGGGCGGTTCCTCGAAGCAATAAAGGGGGACAGGTTCGAGCGGCTCTTCGTCGTGGACCTTTTCACCGGCTTGCGTCAATCGGAGCTTCTGGCCCTCTGCTGGGGGGATGTCGATTTCAACGCCGGGACGCTCACCGTCCGCCGTCAACTCCAGCGGCAGCGGGATTCCACCTATTTGATTTTGAACGAGACGAAAAACGGGAAAGAGCGTACCGTTCCCGTCCCCGCCGGTGTGCTGAATGTCCTCCAGGCGCAACGCCGCCAACAGGCGGAATGGAAGATTGCCGCCGGGCCTGCATGGTCGAACCGATATGATCTGATTTTTACAGACGAGGTGGGCCACCACTTGAAGCACCCCACCGTTTACAAGCATTTCAAAAGTGCCGTTGCGTCTATCGGCATGGATTCCACCCGATTCCACGATATGCGCCACAGTTGCGCTATCATGGCCCTGCAATCTGGCGCAAACGTCAAATCGGTGCAGGAGATGTTGGGCCATTACTCCAGCGCCTTCACGATGGACACTTACGCCGCCGTCTCCAAGACGATGATGGACGATACTCGCACCCGCATGGAAGAGCTTTTCGACGCTGTTTCCGGCGGCGAAAAATGAGGGCGAAAATCGCTCTAAGGGGTCAAAAATGGGGTCAGAGGTTTTTTGCTATCCTCTGGCCCTGATTTTTTGCGCAAAAAACAAGCCGAAAACAAAAAGAAAAGGCTGAAACCTGTAACAGTTTCAGCCTTTTACTATTGGCGCAGAAGAAGGGATTTGAACCCTTGAGACGCTATCAACGCCTACACGATTTCCAATCGTGCGCCTTCGACCACTCAGCCACTTCTGCACCTGGCGATTGCTCGATTGCCGCTTTCCCTCACGGCAAACATTATTATAATCAGCTCAGCGGAAAAAGTCAAGCACTTTTTTCGCAAATTGCAAAGTTTTCGGAGTAACCACCACAGGAGGAACTCTCTGGTTTACGCCTGCGGTTCCATCTCAAAGGCGAAAATGCGGGCCATCACGGGGGCGGGGAAATCCACAGTCAGCACCCCAGCCTCCTCGTCCCACCGGAAGGCGCAGGCCCCGGCGGGGTAAGCACAGGAGACCTGCGCGGCTCGTCCCGCCCAGCGGGGAAGGGGAACGGTCAAACTGCTTTCGTCCCCGCCCCGCCGCCAGAGGGCCAGGTAGCCAACGGTTCCGTCCTCCAGGGCCAGAGCGGACCATACGTCCCGGTAGTCGGACAGGCCCAGGGGCCAGAAGGGGACGGCGTTTTTCAAATGAGAACGGATGGACTTGTACCAGGCGATGCCCTGGTGGACGTAGGCCAGCCGCTCCGGGGACAGCTCCGCCAGGTGGCCGCTCTGGTGGACCCGCAGCAGCAGGGCGTTGACCATGTTAAAAACGGTCTCCTCCGCGTCCCCGTCCCGCATGGGGTAGGACCACACCGCCGCCTGTTCCGGGGTGACGGCGGCGGGGGTGTTGGCGGCGATGGTGGCGTACATCCGGTAGTCCTCGGTGTCGCTGGTGGACTGGATGGAGTACCGGGAAAGCATGGCGTAATCCATGCGCAGACCGCCGGAGCTGCAATTCTCAATGACCAGGCCGGGGTAGCGGTCAAACACCCCTTCCAGCCAGCGGAGGTACGCCCGCTCGTGCTGCAACAGGCCGTCCCCCACGCTGTCGGCGTGGACCTCGGTGCCGATGCCCGGCTCGATGTTGTAGTCCATCTTAATATAGCCTACGCCGTAGTCCTCCACCACCCGACGCACCACCTCGTTGACATGGTCGATGACCTGGGGGTTGCGGAAATCCAGCTGGTAACGGCTGCGGTCATAGACCTTTTTGCCGTGGCGCAGGAAAAACCAGTCCTCCGGCACCTGCTCTGCCAGGGGGCAGTGGATGCCCATGCTCTCCAGCTCCAGCCACACGCCGGGGACCATTCCCTTGCTGCGGATGTAATCGGTGAGCGCGCGCAGCCCATTTGGAAAGCGCTCCCGGCTCTCCTTCCACTCCCCTACGCTGTCCCACCAGAAGCCGGGGGAGTACCACCCCGCGTCGATGACGTAATATTCGCACCCGGCCTCCGCCGCCGCGTCGATGAGGGGCAGTTCTTTCTCGGTGGTCGGGTCCCCAAAGAGGCAATTCATGTAGTCGTTGAAGATGACAGGCAGGTTCTCGTCGTCGGCGTTGGGACGGCGGATCAGCCGCCGGTAACGGGTCAGGGCGGCCATGGCCGTGTCGAAGGAGTTCTCAGTGGTTCCCACCGCCACGGGGACGGTGGTGAAGCTGTCCCCCGGTTGCAGATCCACGCTCCAGTGGGATTGCAGCTCCGTGGGGCCGCTCAGCCCCAGGCAGAAGTGGCCGTTGTAGTCGCTCAGCTCCGCCAGCCAGGAGCCGTTGTGCTCGATTTGCCAGAACAGGGCGGAATTGGCTCCGCTGTTGGCCAGGCAGCCCATGGGCAAAAACTCCTTGGTGGACCAGTGGCCGGTGTTCTGGATGCAGAAAGACTTGGAGGTGCGGGGCGCGTATAGGGTGGGCTGGCTGCATTGCAACCCCAGGTCAGGGAAGGTGTATTTCTTCCAGTTCATCTCCTTCATCCAGCTGTTGTGGGGGATGAGGAGGGACATCTTCTCGTCGGTGGGCAGCGGGGACTCCTTCTCCACCCCCTGGTAGAAGAAAGAGGAAATATATTCCAGTGTCTGCACTTCCTCTCCCCTGTTCTCCACCCGGCTGGAACAGCGCACCACCGGCAGGTCGCCGTAAAACTGCATCCAGGAAGTCACCCGCAGACCGGTCTCGTCATCCTCCTGCACGAAGGTCAGCAGACGGCCCAGTTCGGTTTCCTCGTCCCGGTGAGAGACGTACCGCAGGGCGTAGCCGGGGGCGGTGACCAGGTGCTTGTTGCCCTGCCGCTCATAAGGCCGGTTGTAGCCGGAGACCTGCACCTGCACCAGCGGCCAGCCCTGGGTCAGGAAGTCCGGCCCCCAGGGGTCCGGTTCCTTTTGGGTGAGGAGGTCGGATTCCTCCAGCGGGTTGGGGGAAAAGTGGAGGAATTTCAGCTGACCCGCCTGGGTAATGCAAAATTCCAGGTGGATACCGTTGTGGAAAATGGAAATTCGGTTCATAAAGCGCCTCCGCCATGTCAGGATTGGTTGTGTTCCTCGATGCGCCGCCGCAGGTCGGCCTCCGCCTGCCGCACCTCCTCCCGGAACATCCGGGCGGAGACCCGGGTGGCCCCGTGCCCCAGAATGATGACCTGCTCCAGAGCGTCGGAGGTGGCCACCCGGACACGGTAGCGCCGCCCGATTTCGTAAGTCACCTTTTCAATGTACATATCGGCGGTCTCGGCGTGCTTGGTGTAGACTACGTAAATGTTGTCCAGCTTTTCCACCGAGCCGGGGTTGTGGGGCACCCGGTAGGCGTCGAACACCAGAATCAGGCCGCAGCCCCGGCAGCCCTGGTAGTTGCGCAGCGTCTCGATGAGGGCCTCCCGGGCGGCGGACAAGTCCTCCCTTGCCAGGGCTTTCAGCTCGTCCCATGCGAAGATGATGTTGTACCCGTCCACCAGCAGGAACTCCTGTACAGGCTCCTTGTCCCATTGAGGAGTGCGTTTTTTCTCGCCGCCGCCTGTGGGACGGTTCACTTCCCGCTGGGGGTGGAAGTCCCGCCGCTTCACTGGGCCGTAAGTTCGCTCAAAGATGGCCTGTAGCTCCTTGTCCCCCGCCGTGATACCGCTGTCCCGCCGGGGGGCGGAGGGAGCTGGTTCCGGTTCCTCGTCTGCGTCGTTTTCCAGGGAAATGCCGCTGTCCAAATGCAGATGGTCCTTTACCTGGTCCCACTTGACGATGGTTCCAACCCCGTGGGAGCAGAACACTGAGTCAGGGGTGTTCTCCACGTCCGCCTCTGGGTCGTAGCCGATTTGCGCCGCCACCTCGTCCTGGTTGTGGCAGGGGCGGTAGCCCTGGAGGGCGCAGGAGAGCCGACCCCGGCCCTTGGTATAGGAGGCCACCTGGGTCTGGTAGTCCCCCATGGCCGCCACCGGCGCGCTGCCGGTGAGTACCGCCCGGTCGTCCTCCAGCTCCGGCGGGTCGAAGCTGCCCGCCATCAGCTGGATGTCCGCCATGGCCCTCCCCAGATTCTCCTGGGGCAGCTCCAGCCGGAAGGCATACCAGGGTTCCAGCAGCACCGACTGGG
The DNA here is from genome assembly GCA_021203685.1 of Clostridiales bacterium. Taxonomy (GTDB): domain Bacteria; phylum Bacillota; class Clostridia; order Oscillospirales; family Oscillospiraceae; genus Onthomonas. Next base: position 19,819 of record JAJQAS010000251.1, read on the forward strand.
CCTGCATCAGCCCCTGCCGCACCGCCCGATAAGTGGCCTGGCGGAAGTCGCCGCCCTCGGTGTGCTTCTCGTGTGCCCTGCCGGTGAGCAGGGTGATTTTCATGTCGGTGATGGGGGAGCCGGTCAGCACCCCCAGGTGGGGTTTCTCCTCCAGGTGGGTCAAAATCAGCCGCTGCCAGTTCCGGTCCAGCACGTCCTCGCTGCAAAGGCTGTCGAACACCAGCCCGGAACCCGGCTCCCCCGGCTCCAGCAACAGATGGACCTCCGCGTAGTGGCGCAGAGGCTCGAAGTGGCCCGCCCCCACCACCGGGGCCTGAATGGTCTCCTTGTAGACGATGGCGCCGGGGCCGAAGCGCACCCCCAGCCCGAAGCGGCTGGCCACCATGCTTTTCAGCACCTCCAACTGCACCTGTCCCATCAGCTGAATGTGGAGGCTCCGCTGCCGGGCATCCCAGAGGATGTGCAGCTGGGGGTCCTCCTCCTCCAGCTCTTTCAGTTTCAGGTAGGAGGCGTTGGGGTCGCAGTCCGGGGGCAGGAGGATCTGATACGTCAGCACCGGCTCCAGCAGGGGCAGGGCGGCGTCCCCTTCCCCGCCCAGACCCTGACCGGGTCGGGTTTGGGTCAGGCCGGTGACGGCGCAGGCCGTCCCCGCCTGGGCCAGCGGGGCGGTGGTGTATTTGGCTCCGGAGTAGATGCGGATTTGGTCCACCTTCTCTGTCCAGGCGTTTTCCGCCGTCCCGCCGGAGAGGGCGGTTTTCACCGGCAGGCTGCCGCCGGTGACTTTCAGATAGGTCAGTCGGTTGCCCTGGCTGTCCCGTGCGATTTTAAACACCCGCGCCCCAAATTCCGCCGGGTAAACCGGGGCGGCGGTGTACCGCTCCAGCCCATCCAGCAGGGCCTCCACCCCCTTCAGCTTCAGCGCCGCGCCGAAGTAGCAGGGGTACACCTGGCGGTGGGCGATGGCCTGAGCCACCGTCTCATCTTTCATCGCGCCGGTGTCCAGATACTGCTCCATCAGGTCCTCATCGCAGAGGGCCAGCTCCTCCCGGAAGGTATCGGGATCCTCGCCGCCGAAGGGGACGCAGTTCCCGTCCAGACGGCGTTTCAGGTCGGCGGTCAGCGCCTCCCGCTCTGCCCCCGCCAAATCCATTTTGTTGACGAACAGGAAGGTGGGGACCTCATACCGTTGCAGCAGCCGCCACAGGGTCTCCGTGTGGCTCTGTACCCCGTCGGTGCCGCTGATGACCAAAATGGCATAGTCCAGCACCTGGAGGGTGCGTTCCATCTCGGCGGAGAAATCCACATGGCCCGGCGTGTCCAGCAGCGTCACCTCTGCCTTCTCCAACGGGAGCATGGCCTGCTTGGAGAAGATGGTGATGCCCCGCTCCCGCTCCAGGGCGAAGGTGTCCAAAAAGGCGTCCCCGTGGTCCACCCGGCCCAGCTTTTTGATGCTGCCGCTCAAGTAGAGCATGGCCTCGGAGAGGGTGGTTTTGCCAGAGTCCACGTGGGCCAGGATGCCGACTGTCAGTTTTTTCATGGTGGTTCGCTCCCGCCTTTCTTTGGAGTCTCTGATTAAATAACTCCCGGCGTCTGGACGGCAGATTTTGTGCAACTCATCGTTGTAAAATCTTGAAATCCACAAAGGATTCCTGCGATTTTACGCCTCGATTTGCGCAAAATCTGCTCGCCCAGCCATCCAAGGCCATTTCATCAGAGCCTCCCTGTATTTTCAGCATGACACACTGGAACGAGTTTGTCAACCGTCAAAATGGGCGCAAAAACCCGCCCCGGAGAGCAGGGGCGGGCTGCGCGTGTATTAGGTGGGGTTCACATGGACCATACAGTGCTTGACGCTGGGGAACTCCCGCTCGATGGCGTCGTGGACCCGCTGGGCGATGCCGTGGGCCTGGGTCAGGGACAACTCGCCGTCGGCGGCGATCTCCACATCCACGTAGACCCGTGTGCCGAACTGCCTGGTGCGCAGCAGGTCCAGCCGCTCCACCCCCGTCTGCCGGAGGATCGAGATCCGCATTTCCTCCTCGATGTAGGCGGGACAGGAGCGGTCGGTCAGCTCGTTCACCGCCTGGCGGAACACGTCATAGCTGACCTTGAGGATGAACAGGCAGATGACCAGCGACACCGCCGGGTCCAGCACCGGCCAGCCCATCCGCGCCCCCCAGATGCCGATGAGGGAGCCAACGGAGGAAAGTGCGTCGGAGCGGTGGTGCCAGGCGTCGGCCAGAAGAGCAGAGGAACCGGTCTGTTTGGCGGCCCGGCGGGTGTACCAGTACATAGCCTCCTTGCAGACGATGGACACCGCCGCCGCCACCAGCGCCAGCCGCCCCGGAGCTTCCAACTGGCCGTAGCTGGCCTGAGCGATCTTCTGGATCCCGCTGTAACCGATACCCAGCCCCGTGGCGGCCAGCAGCGCCGCCAGCAGCAGGGAGGCGATGCACTCCAGCCGCTCGTGGCCGTACTCGTGGTCGGCGTCCGCCTGCCGGGAGGACAGGCGCACACCGATCATCACTGTGAAGGTGGAGAACACGTCGCTGGCGGAGTGGACGGCGTCGGACACCATGGCGCTGGAGTGGGCCAGCAGGCCCGCCGCCAACTTGAAAGCGGCCAGCAGGATGTTCCCCCAGACGCTGGTCCAGGACACCCGGTAGGCGATTTTTGCTTTGGTTTTGGGGTCGAGTTCCATAACTGAACCTCCTGTGCGGTTGTTGCGGAAAATAAAATACACCTGCGGGCAGAGGGTTAAAATCTGTCCCGCAGATGTATGTTTCTCTTCTGCTGCAACTGGCGTTGCCCGGCGTGTGCCTGACTGAATTGCTTTGCAGTTTAGCACAGACGGGGGCGGTAAGTCAACCGCAACTTTGGGGAGTTAGCCTTTAGCTATTGGCTCTTAGCTTTTAGCTTGGCGGTGCTTTCTTTCAGGTGCTGCGCTTCTCGTTTGTATTCCCTTATAAACCGGTGGGTTTGCTCTCAGCTCCCTTTTTCGTTGTTCGTTTTCCGGTTGCAATACCTTACTAACAGCTAACAGCTAACGGCTAACAGCTCACCCAACAGGGTCACTCCCACTTGTCCTCCTCGATTTCCCTGAGCAGCTTCTGGTCCGCCTTGGAGGACAGGTCCAGCCGCTCATACAGGTCGGGCCGCCGCTCCTTTGTCCGCACAAGGGACATCTTCCGCCGCCACTTGGCGATGTTGGCGTGGTGACCGGAGAGCAAAATTTTTGGCACCGCCCGGTCATGCCACACCTCCGGCCGGGAGTATTGGGGGTACTCCAGCAGGTTGTCCCAGTGGCTCTCGTTTTCGTAGCACTCCGGGTCGGACAGCACCCCCGGCACCATCCGGCACACCGCGTCTGTCACCGCCATGGCGGCGATCTCGCCGCCGGTGAGGACGAAGTCTCCCAGGCTCAGTTCCTCGTCCACGCACTCGTCGATGAACCGCTGGTCGATGCCCTCATAGTGACCGCAGACCAGAATCAGGTGCTTGTAGTCCCGCACCAGCCGCCTGGCCTCCGCCTGGGTGAAGGTGACGCCGCAGGGAGACATAAAGATGGTGTGCGCCCGCTCTCCGGTGGTGTCGCAGATGTGCTTCCAGCAGCGGTACAGGGGGTCGGCCTGCAAAACCGCCCCGTGGCCGCCGCCGTAGGGGTAGTCGTCCACCTGATTCTGCTTGTTGGTGGTGTAGTCCCGGAGCTGGTGGCACTCGATTTTCAGGTAGTCCCGCTCCTGCGCCCGGCCCAAAATGGATTCGCTGAGCACGTCCCCGGTGGTCTCCGGGAACAGGGTGATGATGTCCACCCGGTAGCGGTAGGTGATTTCCTCGCTCATTGGGCCAGCTCCTCCACCCGGCGGAAGCGGATGCAGCCCGCCGCCTCGTCGATGTCCTCCACGAAGTCCGGCACATCGGGGATGAAGTACAGCCGCTCGCCCCGGACCTCGTACACGTCCTGGGCGGGGTACTCGTGGATGTCCGCCACCTGGCCGAACACCTGGCCGCTGTCCGCGTCCACCGCGTCCAGACCGATGAGGTCGGCCACGAAATGCGACCCTTCCTCCAGGGGAATTTCCTCCCGGCGGGCCAGAGCCGTCTTGCCTTTCAGGGGAAGGGCGTCGTCGATGGAGGTAATGCCCTCCAGCGTCACCAAAGCGAACCGGCCCTGCACCCGGGCAGAGCGGACGAGGTAGACCTTGCCGTTCACCGTCAGGTCGGTCAGGCAGCCGAACAGGGCGGGGTCGTCCAACCAGGATTCCACCTTTAATTCCCCACGGACGCCGTGGGTGTTGACGATTTTTCCCGCCTCTAACATGGGATTTTTCATAAAAACCTCCGCTTATAACAATACCTTACAGTCATTTAAATGCTGGTCCTCTTACGACAACCTGGTCTGTGATTCCAGGGAAACCCCTCCACCATGCTTCGCATGGTCCCCCTCCCCTTTCAGGGGAGGCAAGGGGGCTAGTGCTGGTCATTTTGTTTGCGTTTTCCGAAAGAGAGTAAATTGGAAAACGGAATGACCACAATCTGATGAATCTCCTCTTTCGGAGGCAACGAAAGAGGAGACAGCGCTTGTTACTTCGTCAGTATTTTGGCCCAGCATAGTACAACTTTTCCACAAAGAACATCATTCGATAATTGACCACCCCTCTCGCCTCCCCTGAAAGGGGAGGAGGGCCGCCGCCTTTAGGCGGTGGCGGAGGGGTTTATAGCACATGGATGGGTAAAAGAGATAATCAGTTTAGAAAAAAACAGAGCTGCTTCCGCAGCCCTGTCTTTGCTTCTCTCAGTCCACAATGTCTACAGTGACACGTGTGTTGTTCCGCTGCGCCAGGGAGCGGACGACGGCGCGGATCTCCTTTGCGATCCGGCCCTGGCGTCCGATCACCTTTCCCATGTCCTCCGGGGCGACCCGCAGCTCCAGAACGATCTCACCATCGCAGTCGATCTCTTTGACGCTGACCTGGTCGGGCTGCGACACGAGATTCTGTGCGATATAAGTCAAGAGCTCTTTCATGTGCAGTATTCCTCCTGCGATTACAGGACGTTGGCCTGCTTGAGCAGACGCTTGACGGTATCGGTGGGCTGGGCACCGGTCTTGATCCAGGCCAGGGTACGCTCGGCGTCCACTTTGACCTCTGCCGGCTCGGTCAGGGGGTTATAGGTGCCAAGCTGCTCGATGAAACGACCGTCACGGGGATACCGGGAGTCGGCCACCACGATGCGATAGAAAGGGGCCTTCTTCGCGCCCATGCGGCGCAGTCTGATTTTAACCATTTATCTTTCACCTCCAAAGATTCTGCAAGTTATCTATGATAAGCGAAGTTTTCTCCGCGAATCAGCGTTTTTTCTTTTTGCGCTTCATGTTTTTGCGCTGGCGGCCGGCGCTGTGGGCGCCCATGCCCGGCCCCCGCCCGCCGTTCAGGTAGCTGCTCATGTCGGGCATGGCGGTGGGGTCGCCCCCGCCCATGATGCCCCGCAGCGCCCTGGGGACGCGCCCGCGGGTCATCTGCTTGGTCAGAGACTGCATCATCTCGAACTGTTTGATGAGCTTGTTGATGTCCTGAACGGTGGTGCCGGAACCGGCGGCAATGCGCCGCTTGCGGCTGGCGTTCAGGATGGAGGGGTTCTCCCGTTCGGCTTTGGTCATGGAGAGGATCATGGCCTCAGTGCGGTCCAGAACTTTTTCGTCGATCTGGGACTCGTCCACCTTGCCCGCCATACCGGGCATTTTCTGGAGGATGTCCGCAATGGAGCCCATTTTGCGGGTCTCTTTGAGCTGGTCGTAATAGTCCTGCAGGGTGAACCGGTTGGCCCGGATCTTCTGGGACATCTCCTCGGCCTTCTGCTCGTCGAGCCGCTCCTGGGCGTTCTCGATGAGGGTGAGCACGTCGCCCATGCCCAAAATACGGCTGGCCATACGGTCGGGGTGGAACACCTCGATGGCGTCCAGCTTTTCGCCCACGCCGCAGAACTTGATGGGCTTGCCGGTGGTGGCCCGGATGGAGAGGGCCGCGCCGCCCCGGGCGTCGCCGTCCAGCTTGGTGAGCATGACGCCGCTGATATCCAGCGCCTCGTCGAAGGCCACGGCTGCGTTCACCGCGTCCTGGCCGATCATGGCGTCCACCACCAGCAAAATTTCATCCGGGTTGACGGCGGCCTTGATGTTTTTCAGCTCGTCCATCAGGACGCTGTCCACATGGAGCCGTCCGGCAGTGTCCAACAGGACGATGTCGTTGCCGTGCTGCCGGGCGTGGTCGATGGAGGCTTTGGCAATCTCTACCGGGTCGCCCTGCCCCATCTGAAAGACGGGGACGTTCACCTGCTCGCCCACTACCTCCAGCTGCTTGATGGCGGCGGGGCGGTACACGTCGCAGGCCACCAGCAGCGGGCGGCGGCCGGTCTTGCTGCGCAGGTAGGCCGCCAGCTTGGCGGCGTTGGTGGTTTTGCCCGCACCCTGGAGGCCCACCATCATGATGACCGTGGGGGGCTTGGGGTTCAGGGTGATGGTAGCGGCCTCGCCGCCCATCAGGGCGGTCAGTTCCTCGTTGACGATTTTGACCACCATCTGCCCCGGGGTCAGGGACTCCATCACGTCCTGTCCGATGGCCCGCTCCGTCACCTTGTTGACGAAGTCTTTGACCACCTTATAACTGACGTCGGCCTCCAACAGGGCCAGGCGAATTTCCCGCATGGCCTCCTTTACGTCGGCCTCGGTCAGGCGGCCCTTGCCGCGAAGCTTATTGAATACTGATGTCAGCCGTTCTGTCAAGCCTTCAAAAGCCATGGAACTACTCCTTTATTCCCTCGTTCTCTATTTCTGCATCTCCGCCGCCCTGTCCTGGATCTCTCGGGCCAGCCGGGCCAGCTCCTGGCTGCGGAACTGGGCGCGGTTCATGGTCTCGATCTGTCTGGCGCAGTCGCAAATGGCGTTCAGCGCCTCCCGCGTCTCCAGGAAGCGGGCCACGATGCCGGTCTTTTCTTCCATCTCGTTGAGGATGGCCTCTGCCCGGACGATGACGTCCCGGACGCCCTGGCGGGTGATCCCGGCGTTCTCGGCGATTTCGGCCAGGGAAAAATCCTCGTTGTGGTAGAGGTCGTAAAACTCCCGCTGCCGGTCGGTGAGCAGCTCGCCGTAGAAGTCGTAGAGCATAGTCATACGAAATGCGGAATTCTTGTCCTTCATATCTGCCGCTGTTGACAACCTTCGCGCCTCCTCCACATTTGTAAAGCACACAAGCTTTACAACGGACATTACTATACTATATTTCTTCGCCGCTGTCAAGTGCATTTTTCGCAGCGGGAACAAAAAAGTGTAGCTTTACAATAGATGTGAGACCAGGGTATAGAAAAAGGCGATTGAGTTT
>JAJQAS010000190.1 GCA_021203685.1 Clostridiales bacterium
CTTCGCATGGTCCCCCTCCCCTTTCAGGGGAGGCGAGAGGGGTGGTCAATTACGGGACAGCACTTCGTTACGGGTGCCGTTCTTCTGTTGAGTAAGTTATATTCCAAATCCTTTCTACTTTAAGCAAGAGCGCACACCAAACGTCAAGCACTATCCCCCCTTGCCTCCCCTGAAAGGGGAGGAGGGCCGCCGCCTTTAGGCGGTGGCGGAGGGGTTTGTGGCGCATGGCTGCGTAAAAGAGATGCCTACTTTCACTTTTTGGAGGAACCAACATGATACAGGACATCGGTTTGCACCGGTTTTACAACACCTACGCCCTCCGCCAGCCGGAGGAGAATGACTTCGTCTACTGCTTCCAGGGCCGGAATGTGCTGCTGGGGCCGGAGGGCCGTCTGCCCCGGTACCGGGAGCTGGCGGTGATGGAGGACATCGAGTACCGCTACCTCTTCGCCATCGACCAGGCCCACTACTTCCTGGCCCTGTCTCAGACGCCGGCAGAGCTGGCGGGGTACGCCTACCAGCCCAGCCGGAGCTTCCGCAACGTCCGCCCCATGGACCGGGCGCTGGCCGGGTACACCGCCATGCACCTGAGCAGCTGGTACGCCAACAACCGCTTCTGTGGGCGCTGCGGCGGCAAAATGGAGGTGGGGCAGGTGGAGCGGAACATGGTCTGTCCCCACTGCGGCAACCTGGTCTATCCCCGCATCAATCCCGCCGTCATTGTGGCCGTCACCGACGGCGACCGGCTGCTGATGACCAAATACAGCGAAAAAGCCCACAGCGTCCACCACTACGTCCTCATCGCCGGGTTTGTGGAGATCGGCGAGACGGCGGAGCAGACTGTGGAGCGGGAGGTCATGGAGGAAGTGGGCCTGCGGGTGAAGGACATCCGCTACTTCAAGTCCCAGCCCTGGGGCTGCGACGGCAACCTGACCCTGGGTTACTTCGCCAAACTGGACGGCGGCGGCAGCATCACCCTGGACCACGAGGAACTGGCCGATGGCCGCTGGTTCCGCCGGGAGGAAGTCCCCGTCCCCCAGGACGATGTCTCCATCACCAGCGAAATGATCCGCCTCTTCGCCGCCGGACAGGAGCCGAAAAAGCTTTGAGAAACCCCAGCTCTGCGTCCCGGCTTCGCGCTGTTGGCCCGCAGATGTTGTTTTGCAACCTTTTTGGGTTCGAAAGACTATTTACGATTTGTTTACGAATGGAATATTGACGTTTTCCCCCGCCTGCGCTATCATTATAACAAGTTCTAAGCAAAGTGGCGTAAATGGTATCTCTCCCCGCACAAAGGCTCTGTTCCCGCCGCCTCTCTGCAAGAGCCAAATTGCTTTATTTATCGCCGCGCATACCAGCGACGGGAGGTTTTACACTATGATCCGCAACTTTTTCAGCCGCCTGATGTATGGCCGCTATGGCAGCGACCAGCTCAATGTGTTCCTGCTGGGCGCGTGGCTGGTGTGCTATCTGCTGTCCATCCTGTTCAACGTCCTGAACATCGGCATCCTCAACACGATATGCTGTATTCTGGCTTATGCCGCCATCCTCTACAGCATTTTCCGTATGTTTTCCCGCAATTACGACAAACGCCGCCGGGAGAACGACTGGTACTTGGCCAAGGTCGGCCCCATTCTCCACGGCTTCCGTCAAAAGCGCGCCCAGATGCGGGACAAGGACCACAAGTATTTCCGCTGCCCCAGCTGCGGGCAGACCCTCCGGGTCCCCAAGGGCAAGGGAAAAATCAACGTCCGCTGCCGCAACTGCGGCGCCAGCTTCCAGAAGAAGACCTGACTGCACGAACGAAACGCCTGCCGCCACAGCGGACAGGCGTTTTTTGCTGTGGAAAACGGCAACGGATTTACCGCTTCCGCCGCACCACGTTTTCGCTGATCTCGCTGAGGGCCTGGGCCGCCTCCATCTCGCACCGGCGGGAGGTGGCCAGGTCCCCCAGGGAGACCATGCCCTTCACCTGTCCCCCCTCCACCACCGGCAGGCGGCGCACCTGGCAGGCCGCCATCCGCCGGGCGGCGGCGTGAACGTCCTCCCCCGGCGCTACGGTGTGCAGCTCCCTGGACATAATATCCCGCACCGGCACCCGCTTGGGGTCCTGGTTGGCGGCCACGCAGCGGGTGATGATATCCCGGTCGGTGACGATGCCCTGGAGCCGCCCCTCGTAGTCACACACGGGCAGCGCCCCCAGGTTGTGGCGCTCCAGCAGCCGGGCGGCCAGGGCCGCGCTCTCCTCCGGGGTGATGGAGACGACGTTTTTGCTCATAAAATCCTGGACCTGCATGGTGGTTCCTCCTGTAAAAACACAACAAAAATACCATCTGAATGGGATACCGTTAGCATACCCCGATCCAGATGGTATTTATGCGTTTGGAGACAGGTTTCTCAATCCGCCAGGTCGTTGGAATCGATGAGCGCCACGGTGATCTCACCGTAGTACTCGTAGTGGTAGCCGTCGTCTTCAATCTGAGCGGAGGCAGAGCCGTCGGCCTCGTCTGTCTCCGTCTCCGGCTCCCGCCAGACCGTCAGGGTGACGGTGTCCCCCACCTCCAGGTCGGCGGTGACGGTCTGGAAGTCGGTGACCGTGCTGACATCCACCCCGTTCACCTGGGTGATAATGTCGTCCACCTGGAGGCCCTGGGCGGCGCAGTCGGAAGCGCTGTCGATGGTCGCCACCCACAGTCCCTCCGGGATGTCGTAGACCTGAGCGGTCACGGAGCTGACCGCATAGCAGCTGATGCCCAGCACCGCCCGGCTGACGGCGCCCTCAGCGGCAAGGGTCTCCACGATCTCCTTCACCGTGGCGGAGGGGACGGCCAGCCCCATGTTGTCGATGCTGGCGGTGGAGCTGGAGCTGGACATTTTCATATTCACCACGCCCACCACCTGGCCCCGGCTATTGAACAGGGGACAGCCGGAGTTGCCGCTGTTGACGGCGGCGGTGGTCTGGATCAGCGTCATGGAGTAGCCGTTGGAGGAGATCTGACGGTCCAGGCCGGAGATGATGCCGTCGGTCAGACTGCTGCGGAACTGAGGACCCAGGGGGTCGCCAATGGTGTAGACCGTCTCGCCGATGACCAGTTGCTCGGAATCGGCAAACTCCACCGCCGTCAGGCCCTCGGCCTCGATTTTCAGCACAGCCAGGTCGGTCTGGGCGTCGCTGCCCACCAGTGTGGCCTCATATGCCGTCCCGTCGCTGGTGGTGACAGTGGCCCGCTCGCAGTCCTCGATGACGTGGGCGCAGGTCAGCAGATAGCCGTCCTCCGTCAAAATCATGCCGGAGCCATAGGCGGCGCTGGACCCGGCATAGACGGTGATGCTGACCGTGGCGGGCAGTTCCTGCTCGTACAGCTCCGCGGCGGTCAGCTCTGTCTGCCCGGGGTCGTTCAGGGTGATGGTCAGGCCGCTGCTGTCCCCGGTGTAGAGGGGCAGGGAGTATTCCTCGCTGGTCTCATCGTTGGACTCCACATCGCCATAGCTATAGTCGAAGTCGTCGCCATAGGCGTCGCCGTTTTCCGCCGTCAGGGTGCGGTAGGCCAGATACTGCCCGCCCCGGCACAGGAGCACGCCCGCCAGCACCCCCACCAGCACGCTGAGCAGCAGATTGGGCCACCGGGGAACGTGGTGTTTCCGCCGCCGGGCGCGGCGGCGCCGGGGCTTGTCCTCCGGCGCGGTGGGAACGTCGTCCCAGAGGTCGTCGTCCCACTCCTGAAGATCGTCCCTGTATTCGTCGTTATACTCGTCGTTTTTCATGGGCTGCCCCCGCTGCTGTGTCGCTGTGGTCCCGCGCCAACCGGCGCGAAATCGTTGTTTATTGTCTTCCTTATGATACCCTAAGGTCGGGTTTTTGTCAACAAATCCGTCAAACCGCCATTTTTCCGGAAAACAGAAAAAACCTCTTGCATTTTTCACAGCGGTATGATATTATTTCTAATACATTTGAGCAGTCCCGCCCTTTGGCGGTTTCTGAAAGGGAGTTTCTTTTTATGAGCACTGTTACACTGGTTTTGTCCATCATCGTTGTCGTTGCAGCCCTGTTTCTGATTTGCGTAGTCCTGCTCCAGTCCGGCAAAAACTCCGGCGTGGCCTCCGCAGTCGGCGGCGGTGCGGATACCTTCCTCTCCAAGAACAAAAACAGCACCTGGGACGCCAAGCTGGCCCGCATGACCAAGTGGGTGGCCTTCGCCTTCATGTTCGCGGTGCTGCTGCTGAACCTGCTCTGAGAGCGAACCAATCACGAACCAATGGGGAAAAACACCGGAAAGCGGTTTGATTACTGCTCTCCGGTGTTTTTTGCGCTTTTAGGGAAGGATTCGGTCTAATTATCCATTCAAATCAGCCCAAGCAGTTAGCTTAAAATATTACCACATGCCTGTAGGGGCGGCCCGTGGCCGCCCGAAAGACGCACTCTGCACGCGGGCGGCCGAGGTGTATAGTGAAGTAAGATAGGTAACAGGTAGTGAAGGGACATA
>JAJQAS010000137.1 GCA_021203685.1 Clostridiales bacterium
GTCACCGTATAGGCTCCGATGTGCAAAGTAATCCGCATGGCAACACCCCCTTTATCGGGGAGTGGCTAACCGCCGCCGTAAAAGGACAACGCCCTGACTCCTTTGGGGGAAACCTCCATCAGGAGCTGACTACAGAATACCACAGAATTTTGCAAAAAGCAACAAAAAGCGTGAGCCGACCGGAAACAGGTCAGCCCACGCTTGTTTTGTGTGACGGTTAGACTGGCTTACTTGTTCAGCAGCGCATCGACCATGGCTTCCATGTCCTTCACGGTGCTCTCCTTCATGGTGGAGCGGATGGAGACCAGCGGCTCTACCACGGTGCAGTTCTTGAACCCGTCGGCGTAAGCCTTCATCAGCCGTCCGGCGGCGGGGGCCCAGGAGCCGTTCTCCATGATGCCGATGGTGCGCTTCTGGTAGTTCTTCACCTTCAGGTGGTAGAGGAAGTCCTCCATGCAGGGGAACAGGGAGGCGTCGTAGGTGGGGGCGGCGAGGATGAGCTTGTCATAGCGGAAGGCGTCCTCGACAGCCTCGGACATGCTGTCCCGGGCCAGGTCGAACACGGAGACCTTTTGGCCCTTGCTCTCCAGGATCTCCACCAGCTTCTGGACGGCGATGGCGGTGTTGCCGTGGATGGAGGCGTAGGCCAGGGTCACGCCCTCGTCCTCCGGGCGATAGCTGGACCAGATGTCGTACTTTTCGATGTAATAGCCCAGATTTTCCTGCAAAATGGGGCCGTGGAGGGGGCAAATGGTCTGGATGTCCAGCTTGGCGGCCTTTTTCAGCAGGGTCTGGACAGAGGGGCCGAACTTGCCCACGATGTTGAAGTAGTACCGACGGGCTTCACAGGCCCAGTCCTCCTCCTTCACGTCCAGCGCGCCAAACTTGCCGAAGCCGTCGGCGGAGAACAGCACCTTCTCGGTGGACTCGTACTCCATCATGACCTCCGGCCAGTGGATCATGGGGGCCATGATGAAGGTCAGGGTGTGGGCGCCCAGGGAGAGGGTGTCCCCCTCCTTGACGGTCATCGTCCGGGGGGAGAAGTCCATGGTGAAGAACTGGGGCAGCATCTGGACGGCCTTGGCGCTGGCCACCACCTGCATGGCGGGGTACTTTTCGCACAGGCGCTGGATGTTGTAGGCGTGGTCCGGCTCCAGGTGGGACACCACCAGGTAATCCGGGGTGCAGCCCCCCAGCTCCCGCTCCAGGTTGGCGAACCACTCCTCGCTGACCCGGCGGTCCGCCGTGTCCATGACGGCGACTTTCTCGTCCAGGATCAGGTAGGAGTTATAGGAAACGCCGTCGGGAACAGGATACTGGCTCTCAAACAGGTCGATCTTGTGGTCGTCACACCCGATGTAACGGATGGCATCGGAAATGGTCACGTTGCTCATGTCTTTGTCCTCCTTGGGAGAGAATTACGATTTTGCAAATCTACAAAAAATGATCTGGCGATTCCTTTCACTCAGCCGTATGAGCATTTTAGCTCTTAGCTTTTAGCTATTCGCTTTGTAGTGCGCAACGATTCGATCTACGCTTTGGGTTCGCTGTAAGAAACAAACCGCTTGCAACCAACCGATGTTTCGCGCTGTTCGCTTTAAAATGGCAGTGCCTGACTAACAGCTAACAGCTAGCGGCTAATAGCTTATTACAACGCGGCCGATTCAAAAGGATAACCAATAAAAATTATAACACATTTCGCCGCCTTTGTCACCCATTGTTTCACGTCTTACGCCCTTTTTCCCTCCCGGCCGCGGGCGCTCCGGGCCAGGGTCAGGCAGCAAACCTCCGCCGCCCCGGCCCGCCGCAGCACGGCGCTGGCCTCCTCCAGCGTCGCGCCGGTGGTGATGACGTCGTCCACCAGCAGCAGGCGTTTCCCCTCCAGGGGAACGCCCTGTTTGGGGCGGTAGACACCCCGGACGTTTTCCCACCGCTGGGCGGCCTGCTCTGTGCCGGACTGGGGCGGTGTGGCGCGGAACTTCACCAGCGTCCGCCGGAGCGGCAGACCGCTGGCGCGGGACACCGCCAGCGCCAGCCGCCGGGCCTGGTCGTAGCCCCGGCGCTGCCGCCGCCAGAAGTTCAGCGGCGCCCAGGTGACGCAGTCGAACCGGGCATAGTCCGGTTCGTTGGCTTGCAGGCAGTCCCACATCCACCCGCCGAAGGCCCAGCTGTAGTGCCATCGGCCCTGGAATTTGTAGTGGTGGAAGGCGGGCTTGAACGCCTCGGTGTAATAGAGGGGCGAAAGACAGCGGTCAAAGTGGATGCCCTGCTGGGCGCAGCCCACCCTTGTCCAAGGCGCCAGCCGCTGGCATTCGGCGCAGAGCAGCGTCTCCCCAGCCTCCAGCGGCTGCTGGCAGAGCAGACATTTGGGAGGCCAGAGTGCATCCCTGACCAGTTCGCCGGCGCGGCGCAGGTTTTCCACCATAAATCTCTCCTCCTTTTGCCTCTTTTCCACAGTATGACAGGATTCGGCAAAGTTCGCAAGAGAGGTGGGACAAATTCATCGGTTTGTGGCGACACAAAAGGCGGAATTTCCCTTGACTTTCCTTGCCGGAGAGAATTATAATGGGCAGGCAAAGTAAAGGGGAGTAGTTTGCACCGCTCAGGCGGTGCGGCGCGGTTCGTCAGCTCGTGTCGGGAGGGTTCCCGAAACCGGGCCGCGCTCAGGACGTTGGTCTGGAAACGAGACTTTTGCTGTACGCATAACGCGCACGGCAGGGGTCTTTCTTTTTATGTCGCCTTGTGACCCCGCATGAGTATTCCATCACGAAAGAGGTCTTCATTATGTTGATTCCCGTTCTCCTGTTCGCCGTGGGTCTGGTGCTGCTCATCAAGGGCGGCGACTGGTTCGTGGACGGGGCCACGGGCATTGCCCGCCGGTTCCGCCTGCCGGAGCTGCTCATCGGGGCTACGGTGGTCTCCATCGGCACCACGTTGCCGGAGGTCATGGTGTCCACCACGTCGGCCCTCTCCGGCCACAGCCAGATCGCCTACGGCAACGCCGTGGGTTCCGTCATCTGCAACACGGCGCTGATCGCCGCCCTGACCATCGCCGTCCGCCCCACAGAGGTGGACACCCGGACGCTGCGGACGCCGGTGGCCTTCTTCTTCGCGGCGACGGCTTTTTACGCGGTGGTGGCTTACACCACAGGCGATTTCAGCCGCATGGCGGGTGTGTTACTGCTGGTGTTCTTCCTGGTCTATATGGTGCTGACGGTGCATGAAATGACCGGCGGCCCCCAGACCGCGCCCCAGCCGGGGGACAAACTTCAGGAGGACGGCCCCCTGTGGCGGCTCATCCTGCTGCTGGCGGTAGGGGCGGCCCTCATCGCCGTGGGGGCCGACCTGCTGGTGGACAACGGCACCCTCATCGCCCAGGCGCTGGGTGTGCCGGAGTCGGTCATCGCTCTGACCCTGGTGGCGCTGGGGACCTCCCTGCCGGAGCTGACCACCGCCATCACCGCCCTGGCCAAGGGCCACAGCGCCCTGTCGCTGGGCAACATCATCGGGGCCAACCTGTTCAACCTGGTGCTGGTCAGCGGTACGGCGGTGACCCTCTGTCCCTTCGAGATCCCGGAGAACAGCACCCTGTTCGGCATCAACAGCTCGCTGGTGGTGGACCTGCCGGTGATGCTGCTGGTCATGCTGATTTTGACCGTGCCAACGCTGAAACGGGGCAGGCTGACCCGCGCCCAGGGGGTGACGCTGCTGGCGATCTACGCGGCGTTCTGCGTGTATCAGTTCACGATGGGGTGACAGAACGCGATTTCCCATTGGGGTCAGCCGAAAAACGGAACAGATAAAAAAGCGCGGAAAGGAGGACAGTTCCCCCTTTCCGTGCATTTCGGTATGGTTTAGAATTTTACAAACCCCAACGTTGACAGCAACAAAAAAATGATATATAATACAAACAGAAAAAGAGCGCTGTCCGGCAACGGTCAGGCTCCCTCATTATGAAGAAGAGGTAACCGCCTACGTCGCAAGCAATGGCGGTTACTTCTTGTTATTGTACGACTGGATGACCAGACTGCACGCGCTGATGATAACAAGCAGAAGCTGTAAAACCTCAGAAGTCGTCATAAGGCAAGCCCCCTTTCTAAAAAATCAGGGGGCCGAAGAAGTTGCCCCCACAAAAAGAGAGGGCATAACCGCCGCCATAATGGACAGCACTCTACCCCGAAAGGGGCAATTATTAGAATACCACAGCTTTTTACAAAAAGCAACAAAAAACTCCAACAATGAAAACAAGCCCCCGGCGCAGCGCGCCGGGGGCCTTTTTGTTCGCTTATTCTGTCAAGCGCAGTTCAGCTTACAGCTGAGGACCGGCGGCCACCAGGCTCTTGCCCAGGTCGTTGGTCTGATACTTGACGAAGTTGTTGATGAAGCGCTGGGCCAGATCCTTGGCCTTCTCCTCCCACTGGGAAGCGTCGG
>JAJQAS010000119.1 GCA_021203685.1 Clostridiales bacterium
GTGGAGCACCCCCTCCCGCAGGTGGAAGCGGGGTTCCTCCGGCTGCTCCGCGCCGCAGGCGGCGCACCGGTCCAGGGCGGGGGCGTACCCCGCCAGACACATCGCCCGCAGCTCAAAGGCCGCCTTGACCAGCGGCAGAGGCCGGTCCAGGCTCTCCAGAGCGTAAAGGCTGTTCAGCAGCAGAGCCAGCAGCTCCGGGGCGGGTACCCCCTCTGGGGCCAGCAGCTCGGTCACCTCCGCGAAGTAGGAGGCCAGGGCCATTTTCTCCAAATCCGCCCGGACGCCCCGAAACTCCCGGTCTGTCACCGCCTCGCTGAGCACCCAGCGGCCCCGGTACTCCTTGAGCACCACGTCCGACCAGACCAGCAGCTGGGCGGCGGCGGAGACGCCGCCCCCCTGTTTGCGGCTTTTGCGGCAGGCCCGGGCCGTGGCGGTCAGCTTGCCGCTGTCACGGGTCAGCAGGGTCAGAATTTTGTCCGATTCCTTGTAATTCACTTCCCGCAGGACGATGGCCTGGGTGGTCAGATTCATGGTGGTCCCGTCCTCTCTCGGCGGCCTTGGCCAGCACGTAGGCCTCCGGCAGGCCGGTGCGGAAAAAGAGCGCCCAACTCTGTTCAGATGTCATAGTCGAATCCTCCGTTGGAGTTAGGCTGTGAGGATTCCGCGGGGTTTATGTCTGGAAATGAACGGCTGGGTCAGTCCTCCCGGTAGCCGAAGTTGTGGATGGCGGTCAGGCTGTCCCGCCAGTTCTCCTTGACCTTCACCCAGGTCTGGAGGTAAACTTTTGCGCCCATGAAGCGCTCCATGTCCCGCCGGGCGGCGGTGGAGACGCTTTTCAGCATGGTTCCGTTTTTGCCGATGATGATCCCCTTGTGGCTGGCCTTTTCGCAGAAGATGGTGGCCTCCACGTCGATGATGCCGTCGTCCCGCTCGGCGAAGCGGGTGATCTCCACGGCGGTGCCGTGGGGAATTTCCTTGTTCAGCCGCAGCAGCAGCTTCTCCCGCAAAATCTCCGCCATCATCTGGCGTTCCGGCTGGTCGGTGGTCATGTCGTCGGGGAAGAGCTGGGGGCCTTCGGGCAGCAACCCACCCAGTGTGTCCAGCAGCTCGTCCACGCCGTCCTTCTTGGCGGCGGAGAGGGGGATGATGGCCTCAAAATGGCACTGCCCCTGGTAGGCGGCGATGACCTCCAGCAGCTTTGCCTTGTCCTCCAGCAGGTCGATTTTGTTGATGACCAGCACGGCGGGGACCTTCAGCGCCTGGATGCGCCCCATCAGTTGCAGCTCCGGCTCGCCGGGGGTGGGGATGGGTTCCACCACCAACACCGCCGCGTCCACCGCGTCGATGCTGGCCCGCACCACGCCGTCCATATACTCCCCCAGCCGGTTGCGGGCCTTGTGGAGGCCGGGGGTGTCGGTAAAGACAAACTGCCTGTCCCCCCGGTTGACGATGCCGGTGATGCGGTTCCGGGTGGTCTGGGGCTTGTGGCTGACGATGGCCACCTTTTCCCCCACCAGGGCGTTGAGCAGGGTGGACTTGCCCACGTTGGGGCGGCCCACGATGGTGATGATGCCGGAATAGTTGATGTTCATAAATACCCCTTTTTTTCAATTTGCAATTAGCAATGTGCAATTAGCAATTAACCAGTTTGCAGCCGTGGTTGTTCTGTGGAAATGTTGGTGGAAAACTTGTAGTATACCGGGCAAAGGTGCTGCCCAAAGAGCAAGTGCAACACTCCCTCGCCGTGAGGCGACAACGGTGTGTTGGGTTTCCCCATAATTGCACATTGCTCATTGCTCATTGCTAATTGTCATAGCGTTGCCCAGATAGACGTACAGCAGTTCCTTCAAATCCTCCTCTTCGTCCTCGTCCAGGCTGTCCTGCCGGAAGACGATGGACTGGCCGGCGACCTCCATCATATAGAAGCCGTCCTCCATCCACCAGCCGGTGATCTCCTCCCACTTGAACAGGGCCTCCTGACGGTTCAGAGTCAGGGTGATGCCGTCGTCGGAGACGACATAGTGCCACGCCTGTCCCAGGTAGGGCTGCATCCGCTTCTCCATCGTGTCTACCAGCGGCGTGCGGAGATACCGCAGCAGGGTGATGGCCATGATGACCATGATGACGATCATCACCGGCCCCCGGGTGGTGTTGGTCTTGGTGATATAGTAGGTGTAGGCCAGGTAGGCCGCCAGCACCAGAATAGCGATGGCCAGACCGGTGTAGAGGGGGCGGCGCTTCTCGCTCTTTTGGTCCCGGCGGGCGGCGCTTTTCGCCAGCACATGGATCAGCTTCTCGTCGATGACGGTGGTGGTCTCCACGATGGGGCGGGATTCCTCCTCGTCCAGTTCCTCGATGGTGACGTTGACAGAGTCAAGGGTTTCGTTTTGTTCCAGTTCGCTCATGGATCGCTCCCCCTTAAAAATTAGCAATTAGCAATGTGCAATGTGCAATTAAGCTATTAGCTCTTAGCTGTTAGCCATTAGCTTTGCAGTGCTTGGCATTGCGTACTACGCTTGCCGTTTGCATGACTTTACAAATGGGTGGTTTCGCTCTCAGTTTCCTTTTCAGCTGTTTATTTTAGACTGGCAGCACCTGACTACAGGGAGAAGCGTAGCTTCGCAGGGAGGGGCAAAGCCCCGGAAGTGCTGCTTGACAGCAGAAGTGCCGCTTGACGGCAACAGCTAACAGCTGATAGCTAACAGCTCATCTGGTGATTCCCAGCCCGTTCATAATGGCTTCTTCCCGCGCCCGCATTTGCCGTTTCATGGGGCCGTCGTCCCCGTCCATGTGGTCATAGCCCAGCAGGTGGAGGACGGAGTGGACTGCCAGATACCCCAGCTCCCGCCGGACGCTGTGGCCGTACTCCTCGGCCTGAGACTGCGCCCGCTGATAAGAGATGACCATGTCGCCCAGGGGCAGCAGACCGGTGGCGGGGTCGGTCTCCGCTGTCTCCGGCGTGGGCGGCGTCCCCGGCTCCAGCTGGAACATGGGGAAGGACAGCACGTCGGTGGGCCGGTCCACCCCCCGCTGCTCCCGGTTGATTGCGTGGATACCCGCGTCGTCGGTGATGAGCACGTCCACCTCGCAGCCCACCGCGATCCCCTCCTGCTCCAGGGCGGCGCAGATGCAGGTCTCCAGCAGGTCGGCATAGGGGAATGCTTCCTCCAGCTCGGATTCCAAAATGATCTCGTGGTTCATGGCATTTTCCCTCATTTCCGGGGCTTGTCCGCCGGGTGCTTTTTCGGCGGGTTCCGGCGCTGTTCGTCCTCTTCATACGCCTGAATGATGCGCTGCACCAGGGCGTGGCGCACTACGTCGGCCCCGGTCAGGCGGCGAATGGCGATGTCCTCCACCCCGTTCAGCACCCGCATGGCCTCCTTCAGGCCGGAGACCTGGTCTTTGGGCAGGTCGATTTGGGTGATGTCGCCGGTGATGACGATTTTGGAGCCGAAGCCCAGCCGGGTCAGGAACATCTTCATCTGCTCCCGGGAGGTGTTCTGGGCCTCGTCCAGGATGATGAACGAGTCGTCCAGCGTCCGGCCCCGCATGTAGGCCAGGGGCGCGACTTCGATGTTGCCCCGCTCCACGTACTTCTCATAGGTCTCGCTGCCCAGCATTTCAAAGAGGGCGTCGTAGAGGGGCCGCAGATAGGGGTCCACCTTGCTCTGGAGGTCGCCGGGCAGGAACCCCAACCGCTCCCCGGCTTCCACCGCCGGGCGGGTGAGGATGATGCGGTTGACCTCCCGCGCCTTGAAGGCGGCCACCGCCGCCGCTACCGCCAGGTAGGTCTTGCCGGTGCCGGCAGGCCCCACCCCCAGGGTGATGGTGTGGGTCTGGATGTCCTTGACGTAGCGGGCCTGTCCCACGGTTTTGGCCTTGATGGGCTTGCCGCTGGCGGTGACACAGACCACGTCTTTCGCCATGTCGTTGATACGCTCCTCCTGGCCCGCCCGGGCCAGGGAGATCATGTAGCGGATGTTCTGCTCGTTTAGCGGCTCGCCCCGGGCGATGAGGCTCATCAGGCCCTGAATGGTCTTTACCGCCAGCAGCACCTGTTCCGCCTCGCCGCTGATTTTCAGATCTTCCTCCCGAATCAAAATGCGGACGGACAGCTCCCCCTCGATGATGCGGATGTTTTCATCAAATGCGCCGAAGAGGGTGGCCGCTTCCTCCATCCGCTCCAGGCTGACGCGCTGTTCGATCAATGTGAGTTCATCTCCAGTCTCTCTGTGGGTGTGGTGGGAACCCCTCTGCCATAGGCACACGGTTTCTCTTTTGCTGTCGTATGTGTAGGGGCGGCCCGTGGCCGCCCTGGGTAAGCAGGCGGTTCCTGCGGGCGGCCAAGGTGTATAGTGAAGTAAGATAGGTAACAGGTAGTGAAGGGACAT
>JAJQAS010000120.1 GCA_021203685.1 Clostridiales bacterium
ACTCTATTGAAGCTTTTCGCGGATGTGTTCAACTTGCACTTGCAATTTTCGAAGCAATTTCTTTTTAGATGCCGCTCTCGTTATCCCCCCACCGGGACATACCGCAGCAGCAGTTCCTCCAGCTCGTCGTTGGAGATGGGGGTGGGCACGGAGAACGCAGTATTGCTGTCGATGGTCTTGGCCAGTGTCCGGTATTCCTCCGCCTGAGCAGATTCCGGTGCGTACTCGATCACGGTCTTGCGTTGCAGCTCGGCGTGCTGAACCACATTGTCTCTGGGGATAAAGTAAATCATTTGGGTGTTCAGCTTTTGGGCGAACTCCTCCACCAGCGCCCGCTCATTGTCCACCAGCCGGGAGTTGCAAATCAGTCCGCCCAACTTGGTTTTGCCTGAGGCGGCGTAGCGGCGGATGCCCTTGCAGATGTTGTTGGCCGCGTACAGGCTCATCATCTCGCCGGAGCAGACGATGTAGATCTCCTTTGCTTTGCCCTCCCGGATGGGCATGGCGAAGCCGCCGCAGACCACGTCCCCCAATCCCAATACATCGTAGAGAACATAGTCCATATCCGCGGAATAAGCGCCCAGTTCTTCCAGCAGGTTGATGGCCGTGACGATGCCCCGGCCCGCACAGCCGACCCCCGGTTCAGGGCCGCCGGATTCCACCGCTTTGATGTTGTGGAAGCCTGTGTAGAGGAAATCGGTCAGCTCCACATCGTCCTCGTCCTTGTCCCGCATGGTGTCCAGCACTGTCTGCTTCACATGGCCGCCCAGAATGAGCCGGGTAGAGTCCGCCTTGGGGTCGCAGCCCACGATCATCAGTTTTTTCCCCATTTCGGAGAGCGCCGCCGCCAGGTTTTGGGAGGTGGTGGACTTGCCAATGCCACCTTTTCCATAAATTGCAATCTGTCTCATACGATTTCCCCTTTCAGTTCCGCGTCCAGCCAGGTATCCAGCTTATCGCCCGCCATGTTAAAGTTTGCCGTCGGATTCACCGGTGAAAGACTGCCGCCGTTGGGCAGGCCGATCCACCGGACCTCCTGCTTCACCAGAGGGCTGTAGTCCCGGTCCGCGATGATCAGCCGGACAGAGGGTGCATTGGCCTGGGCCGCGAACTCGTCCTCACCGGTCAGTTTTTTGTCGCCGGGCAGCATTTCTCCCCGGTCCATATCACAGAAGCTGAGAACGCGGACAGCTTCCCAACCCCGTTCCGCCAGGGCCAGCCGGATGGCATTGGCGGTGAATTGCTCACCGACCACCAGGACCTCCGGCTCTCTCTGGGCCGATTCCGGCTGCTCCACCGAGCTGTCGCCGTTCCGCACACGCTCCAGCGCCGCAAGCAGCTTCCCGGCTGCCGCCTGGCCGAAGGGCGTGCCGGTCACATAGGGGACCCCAAATTCCCGCTGCATATACTTCGCCAGCCGAAGGCCGCTCTCATTGACCACCACATTCACCTGAGCGGCAGCGGCGTCTCTCAGCTCAGGTTCTCGGTGGTCTCTTTCCTTCCCCAGCGGGAGAGAATGTGCCACCCTGCCTCGGTCAGCAGTGTCTCCACAGAGGCGGCGGTTTCCTGGGTCCAGTCCACCGGGTTGGCCCCCAGCAGGTTCACCGTACCGGGGAGAATCCGCCGCTCTGACAGCAACAGCTTTCCCATGGCCTCCAGTGTGCAGCCGATGCCATAGAGGTAGTCCTTTTCCCCGTCCAGCTTGACAGACAGGGTGGGGATGCCGCTCTGTTCCTGGATTTGCTCCGCTGCGTATTCCAGGTCAGAGCTAATCATGGAGGCGGAGGGGCCGTAGGCCAGCAGGACAAACGTCGGAGAGAGCTGCCCTGCACCCGCCTCAAACGCGGCCATCACCTTGCGCTCGGTGCCGGTGATGATGTCCTCGTTGCGGATGTCGGAGTGGACCACCCGCGAACCGGCGGTCACGCCGCCGGATCCCCGGCGGCTTCTCTCCTGCCCCCGGAACCCACGGTCACTGTGTCCGCCGCCTCGTCCGCCGCGACTGCCGCGGCGGCCCGTCTGGTCCCGGCGGAGCGGTTTGTACCGGCTGGGGTCGTCGATCAATCCCATGCCCTCCGTCTCGGTCAGCACCATCTGAAAGCCCAACAGGTCAGACAGGCAGGGCGGAATTACTTTCCAAAGTCGTTTCATCTCAATTCCCCCATTTCACTCATGGTCTCCGAACTCCAGATGAGCGTCCTCTGCGATTTTCAGGTCAATGCCGTGGTCATTTTTCAGCCGCTCAATGAGCAGTTCCCCGTCTGTAGACAGAATGACCCACTGACAGCCGCAGGTGACGACGAACTGCTTTGTGTTCCGCTCCTGGGAAAGCTCCACAATAGCGTCCACAAGCTGGTTCAGATACCGTCCGCTGGAGAAGTCGCTCATGGCCGGACACAACAGTGCCGCCCGACCCTCCTGCATCATTTTTCCGATTTGTGCATAGGGCTTGTGCCGGATGCAGTTCAGCGACCCCACAAAGACGAGAATCGCGCTCTCGTCCCCGCCCAGCCGTTCTTCTAGCGAGTTTGTGCGGGGGCGTTCGTGGCCGTCGTTGGCTCTGCCATGCCGTCGGCCCTGGTTTTGATAATCTGTATTCATTCATAACTCCTTTTTGTTTTTTGATAGAGCGGAGAAGGAACCTCTCAAAACATCGTTTCTTCTCCGCCGCCGCGCCTGCAAACGGAAACGCCCTCCGGTTTTGCGCCGGAGGGCAGGCTTTCCCACAGTTCATTGTTACGCCGTATGGTCACGCCAAGTCAACGTGGATCAGCCATTGCCGCGCAGCTCTTTCTCTTTCCGTTTGTACAGGTCCACCATGAGTTCCAGGGCGCGGTCCGCGCCCAGCCGACTGAGGTTCAGCATGATTTGGTGGGATTCCCAACTGGCCCAATCCCTGGCCGTATGCAGCTCATAGTAATACCGCCGCTCCCGGTCGATTTTGCGAATTTGATCCTGGGCCTTCCGCTCGGTCAGGCCAAATTTATCGGTCAGCCGCCGAACCCGATCCTCTCGTTTGGCGGTGAGAAACACGTCGATGAGGCCCGGCTCCTGCTCCAAAATCACGTCGGCGCACCGCCCCACGATGACGCAGGAGCCTTGCGCCGCCGCCTGGTGGACGATCTCCACCTGGGCCTGATAGACCTCCTCGCTCAGCGGCTTGCCGAAGTGGGATTCCACATCAAAGCCGATGTACTCCACCGGCGTGTAGGCGAAGAACCGGTTAGAGCTTCTTCGGTCCTCCTCCTGGGCCGACTGGCTGGAGATGTGGATCTGCTCCGCCGCCCGGTTCACGATGCCCCGGTCATACAGGGGAATATTCAGCTCCGCCGCCAGCCGCTCTCCCAGCTCGTGGCCGCCGCTGCCGTACAGTCGGCCAATGGAAAAAATAACATGATTTGCCATCTCGTTTTCCTCCTTATCCAATCGCTCGTTTCGGCTGTGGGCGTCTGCGGTTTAATCCGCGTCCATGGGCTGGTCGTGGTATTCCGCGTAGAGGTCCGGCAGGAAGGTGTACAGGTGTTCCCACTCCACC
The DNA here is from genome assembly GCA_021203685.1 of Clostridiales bacterium. GTDB lineage: Bacteria > Bacillota > Clostridia > Oscillospirales > Oscillospiraceae > Onthomonas. The sequence continues at coordinate 3,536 of JAJQAS010000120.1, forward strand.
AGGGTATGGATGACCACCTTCTTCAGATACTCCTCGCTGCACTGGGTGCTCTCGTCCCGGACGAGCCTGCCGTTCTCCGGCCGCCAGCCGATCCACTCCCGGCTCCGGGTCTCCACACCGCCCAGGGGACAGGGCCGGTCATAGCTCAAGCACAGGTGGGTGCCCGGCTCGTCGAAGGTCTCATAGGAGCCTTTGCCGGTCAGCTTGCAACCCGCGTCCCGCAGTTCCTGGAGCCGCTCATCGGTCAGGCCGAAGTCCTTCAGGTCGAACTGGTGGCGGATGGTGTCGTACATCCGATCCCCCGCGCCCATGTCCAGGCTCTCAGTGGTGTGGATGCCCTCGGAACCGTCTCTCCAGTTCACATAGTAGTGGTCAAAGTGGTCGGCGTAGTTCCAAATCTTATAGCGGAGGTTGCCGTGGCCGGGCACCATGCTCTTGGATTTCAGGTTCCGCCAGTTGCGGTACCAGCGCTCCATCTCCGCCGTGATGTGGGGCGGGCGCACCCGGTAGGTGGCCACATAGCCGGAGCCGTCCGGGAACATGCAATAGCCCAGCTCCACTTTGTCGTAGCCGTAGGGCTTCAGCAGGTCCAGGAAGTTCTGGGGCTGAATGGCGTCCTCCAGCTTCATGGGGTTCATGTTGTTGATGATCTGCATCTCCACGGGGCTGGGATAGTGCAGGGGATAGTTGTAGAAATACTTGGCCAGGGGCATTTTCTCTTCTTCGGGGAACAGCTTCTGCCGGGTGTTGATCACGCTGGCATCGTCGCAGGGTGAAGTCTCTTTTTCAATGTCGATATACATAAAAACCATGCTCCTTTTCTTTTGGT
>JAJQAS010000123.1 GCA_021203685.1 Clostridiales bacterium
CGCCGGAGGTGCAGTGCCAGGAGATGGTGCCGGCGTAGGTCTCGGTCTCGGCAATGTCGCTCTGGGGGACCTCGCCGGTGACGGGAATGGTGATTTCCAATTCGGAGAAGTCAGAAATGAGTTCCACGCTGGCGGAGCTGCTGCTCTCGGCGCTGCTGGAATCCCCGCTGGAGTCGGCCTCCGACGAATCCGCCGAGGAGGAGGCGGCAAGGGTCACCACGCTGGCCTCCGACGCGCTGTTGGAGGACGCGCTGAGCAGCGTCACCACCGCCCCGGAGCTGCCGGAGCTGGCCGCGCTGGTGGAGTAGAACGAGCTGCTGCTGGAGGAAGAGGAGGAACTGCTGCTGGTCTCCGACCCTTCGGAGACATAGACGGCGCTGATGGTGCCGTCGCAGGTGGCTGTGATGACCGGATTGTCGTACAGGGCCTCCAGCACAGCGATGGTCTCCTCCAGTTCCGCCTGCTGGCCCTCCAGCTCCTCGATCTCCAGGTCGGAGAGGTCGTCGTCGTCGTCCAGCTGGTCCTCAATGCTTTCCAAGCTCTCCTCCGCGTCCAGCAGGGCGCTGACGATGGAGGTGGTGTTCAGGGTGGCCAGGGTCTGGCCCTCGGTGACGCTGTCGCCGGATTCCACATAGACCTCGTCCACCGTCAGGCCGGAGGGGATGGTCACGTCCTCGGTGTCGGTCATGGCCAGGTTTCCGGTGGCAGAGATGGTGCTGCTGAGGGTGCCGGTCTCCGCCGTGGCGGACTGGACGGTGGACACCGTCACATCAGAAGCGGAGAAGGCGTTCCTGCCCATGAGCATCATCAGGGGCATCCGCAGGAAGATTATCGCCGCCGCCACCAGCACCACCAGGACGATGGCGACCGCCAGCACGATTTTCCACTTTTTCCGCTTCGGTTTGGCCGTGGTCGCCACAGCCCCCTGATAAACCGTTTCGTCCGCTTTCTTCTTGCCAAGCTTTGGCAGGGAAGGCTTGAATTTCGCCATAGTACCGACCTCCTGAGATCACTTTCGTTCTTACGATACCGAAAGCACCTTAAAGCTACCTTAAAAATGGATACTGCATGAGGAACTGTTCACAGTTTGTTCAGCCTTTAGTTGAGAAAACACGATCTTGAAGCAATTCTTTTACAAAAACTTTACAGTCATAAAAGCTGGCTGCACCCTTCCTCCCCTTTTGCATAGGATGGGGTACCACGAATAAGGAAGGTGCTGCGATTTTGCGACAGGAACTGAATATCTGGGTGGTGGGCGGCGACCTGCGCCAGGTGAAGCTGGCCCAGCTGCTGACCGACGACGGCCACTGGGTCCAGACCTACGCCATGGAGCGGCGGCCCGACCCCAACACCCTGCCCGGCTCGGACACCCTGCGGGGCATCGAGGGGGCCCAGTGCGTCATTTTGCCCCTGCCGGTGACGGTGGACGACGGCGTGCTGAACGCGCCCCTCTCCGACCAGAAGATCCCCGTCAAAACGGTGCTGGACGCCCTGCGCCCGGGGCAGATCGTCTGCGCGGGGCGGGTCTCCCCGGAGCTGACCGCCTACGCCCACAGCCGGGGGCTGAACCTCCAGGACTATTTTGCCCGCGAAGAGCTGGAAATCAAAAACGCCGTCCCCACGGTGGAGGGGGCCATTCAAATTGCCATGGAGGAGCTGCCCACCACCCTCTTTGGGGCGCGGGTGCTGGTCATCGGGTTCGGGCGGCTGGGCAAGCTGCTGGCCCACCGGCTGAAGGGCCTGGGGGCGCGGGTGACGGTCTCCGCCCGGAACTACGCAGACCTGGCCTGGATCGAGTCCTACGGCTACTGGTCGGAACATACCAACCAACTGGACGGCTGGCTGGGGGGCTACCAGCTGGTGATCAACACCGTTCCCGCACGGGTGCTGGACGGGGCCAGGCTTCACGACCTGGACGCGGGAACGCTGGTCATCGACCTGGCCTCCAAGCCCGGCGGCGTGGACCTGGAGGCGGCGGCAGACCTGGGGGTCAAGGTCATCTGGGCGCTGTCCCTGCCGGGGAAGGTGGCCCCGGTGACCTCCGGGAAAATCATCCGGGACACCGTTTACCACATCTTGCAGGAGGTGGAGCCGTGAGCGGCCAGCAGGCACGGGTGGGGTTTGGGCTGACCGGGTCTTACTGCACGCTGCACAAAGTCCTCCCGGCGCTGGAGGCGGTGCAGGAGTGCTTTGGAGAGGTCATTCCCTTGCTGTCGGAGAGCTGCGCCGCCACCGATACCCGCTTCGGCAGCGCGGCGGACCTGCGCCGGGAGGTGGAGCGCATCTGTGGCTGTCCGCCCATCCTGACTATCCCCCAGGCGGAGCCCATCGGCCCCAAAAAGCTGCTGGACGCCCTGGTCATCGCCCCCTGCACGGGGAACACCCTGGGCAAACTGGCCTGGGGCATCACCGACACCACCGTCACCATGGCGACCAAGGCCCACCTGCGCAACGGGCGTCCCCTGATTTTGGCGGTGTCCACCAACGACGGCCTGACCGCCTCCCTGCGGAATCTGGGAGAGTTGAGCTGCCGGAAGCACGTCTATCTGGTGCCCTTCCGGCAGGACGACCCGGAGGGGAAACCCGCCTCGTTGGTGGCGGAGATGAGCCTCATCCCCCAGACTGTGGAGGCCGCGCTGGAGGGACGGCAGCTCCAGCCGGTGCTGCTGGGCAGCGTGTGAACGGGTGATGCGCCGCAAAAAAGGCGGCGGCTGTGCTGCCGTCGCCTTGTGGTGTCGTGTGTAAATGGGGGATTTTGTTTATTTAGTGGTGCGCAGGAAACCCCTCCGCCACCGCCTAAAGGCGGCGGCCCTCCTCCCCTTTCAGGGGAGGCAAGAGGGGTGGTTGCTTGTCGAATGGTATTTCTCCGTGGAAAAGTTATGCTATACTGGATAAAATGCTGTCTATGCGGTACCAACTAGCCACTAACCACTAATCACTAACCGCTAAAACGCCTTTACAAACTTTCCACCTTTTTCATGTGCTGGGACGCGGCTTTGAGCATCAGCTTTTTGTTGCCCACGCCATCGAAAGCCACCTCCACCAGGGCGTCGCCGCCCATGGGCAGGATGCTGACGATCATCCCCTTGCCGAAGGCGGAGTGGTCCACCATGTCGCCCTTTTTGAACTGGCTGAGCAGGCTGAACGTGGCCTGCACCGCCCGCTGGCCGGTGGGGGCCACCGCATGGCTGACGCTGATGCCGCCGCCCAGGGGCTTGCCGTCGTCCCGGCGGGGGCGGCGGGGCCGAGTGCTGTAGGTGCCGCGGCCTCCCGCGCCGGTGCGCCCGTTGTAGCGGGGGCGTTCGCCGTTCTCGCTCTGGCTGCCATCTTTCCAGCGGCCACCGTACTCTCGGTTCTCCTCGGTGAGGCTGCGGCCGGATTTCTCGATGTATTCCTCCGGGATCTCCTCCAGGAATCGGGAGGGCTTGTTGCTGGTGGTGTGGCCGAAGAGCATCCGCTGCCGGGCGCAGGAGAGGCACAGGGTCTCTTTGGCGCGGGTCAGCGCCACATAGCACAGGCGGCGCTCCTCCTCCATCTCCTCATCGTCGCCGATGGAGCGCATACCGGGGAACAGGCCGTCCTCCATGCCCACCACGAACACCACCGGGAACTCCAGTCCCTTGGCGGCGTGCATGGTCATGATGACCACGGCGTTTTCCTTTTCGTCCACGCTGTCCAGGTCGGTGTAGAGGGCCACTTCGTCCAGGAAGCCCTCCAGCGTGCCGTCAGCGGCGTTTTCCAGGTAGCCCTGGATGGAGGATTTCAGCTCGTGGACGTTCTCCGCACGGGTGCGGTTCTCCACGGTCTTTTTGGCCTCCAGCGCGGCCACATAGCCGGTGTCAGCCATGACCGCGTCGTAGAAGTCGGTCAACTCCATGGTCTCCGCCTTCTCCCGCAGGCCCTCCATCATGTCCGCAAACGCCTGGAGCTTGGGGAGGCTCTTTTGCAGCATGGGGTAGTCCCCGGCGTGGGTGACCACCTCGTACAGGGGGAGGCCCAGCTGCTGGGCGATGCCGGTGGCGATCTCGATGGTGCGGTTGCCGATGCCCCGGGCGGGAGTGTTGATGATGCGGCGCAGCCGCAGGTCGTCCGCCGGGTTGTTGAGGACGCAGAGGTAGGCCAGCATATCCTTGACCTCCGCCCGGTCGAAGAACTTGGTGCCGCCCACCACCTTGTAGGGAATGGCATTGCGCTTGAAAGCGTATTCCAGCTGGTTGGACTGGACGTTCATCCGGTAGAGCACGGCGAAGTCCTTCCAGTCCCGGCCCTTGCTGATGCCCGCCAGCACCTGGGCGGCCACGTACTGGGCCTCGTCGTTCTCGTTCATGGCGGTGTAGAGCTTGACCTTGTCGCCGCCCTC
>JAJQAS010000265.1 GCA_021203685.1 Clostridiales bacterium
CTCAAGCAAATCTTCTTTCGTTTTTTCACTGTCTACTTGACAGGGGGCACTTCAGCAGCCATTTGTGGTTTCTTTGGAACTTTTATCACTCCACGGTGACGGACTTCGCCAGGTTCCGGGGCTTATCCACGTCCAGACCCTTGGCGCAGCTGACATAGTACCCCATCAGCTGGAGGGGGATAATTGCCAGGCTGGTGGTGAAATAGGGGTCGGTCCTGGGGACGTAGACGGTGAAGTCGGCAGTGTCCTCAATGGAGTAGTTGCCGTAGGTGGTCAGGCCCATCAGGTAGGCCCCCCGGCTCTTGACCTCCACCATGTTGGAGACGGTCTTTTCAAACAAATCGTCCTGGGTCAGCACGCCCACCACCAGCACGCCGTCCTCCACCAGAGAGATGGTGCCGTGTTTCAGCTCGCCGGCGGCGTAGGCTTCGGAGTGGACGTAGCTGATCTCCTTCATCTTCAGGCTGCCTTCCAGGCTGATGGCGTAGTCCAGCCCCCGGCCGATGAAGAAGATGTCATGGGCGTTGGAGAACTTGCTGGCGAACCACTGGATGCGGGCCTCGTCCTCCAGCACCTTGCTGATCTTGTCGGGCAGGGTCTGCAATTCAGCGATGAGGTGGTCGTAGCGGTCCCGGTCGATGGCGCCCCGGACAAGGGCGAACTGAATGGCCAGCATATAGCAGGCGATGAGCTGGGTGCTGTACGCCTTGGTGGTGGCCACGGCGATCTCCGGCCCCGCCAGGGTGTAGAACACGTTGTCCGCCTCCCGGGCGATGCTGGAACCCACCACGTTGACAATGGCGATGGTGCGCACGCCCCGGGCCTTGGCCTCCCGCAGGGCGGCCAGGCTGTCGGCGGTCTCGCCGGACTGGCTGATGATGACCACGGCGGAGTTCTCCACCAGCAGAGGGTCCCGGTAGCGGAACTCGCTGCCCAGGTCCACCTCCACGGGGATCTTCGCCAGGCCCTCCATGACGCACTTGGCGGCGATGCCCACGTGGTAGGCGCTGCCGCAGGCCACGATATACAGCCGGGACAGCTGACGAATCTCCTCGTCTGTGAGGCCCACGGCGGTCAGGTCGATGTGCCCGTCCACCAGGCAGGAGTTCATGGTGTCCCGCACGGCCTTGGGCTGCTCCTGGATCTCCTTCATCATGAAGTGCTCGTAGCCGCCCTTTTCCGCCGCCTCGGCGTCCCACTGGATCTCCACCAGGTCCTTGGAGATTTCCTCTTTATCGATGTTGTAGAAGGTCACGTCGTCCCCGGTGAGGCGGGCGATCTCCAGGTTGCCGATATAGTACACGCTGCGGGTGTATTTCAGGATGGCGGGCACATCGGAGGCGATGAGGCTGCCCTGCTCGCTGCGGCCCACGATGAGGGGGCTGTCCTTGCGGACGGCGTAGATGACGCCCGGTTCGTCCTTGAGCATGATGCCCAGGGCGTAGGAGCCGCGCACCCGGAGCATGACCTTGGCGATGGCCTCCAGGGGATTGCGCTGGTATTTCTTATAGTAGTAGTCCAGCAGCTTGGTGACCACCTCGGTGTCCGTCTGGGAGTAGAAGGAGTAGCCGCTCTTGACCAGCTTCTCTTTCAGCTCCAGATAGTTCTCGATGATGCCGTTGTGGACGACGAAAATTTCCCTGTCGTCGCTGAAATGGGGGTGGGCGTTGACGGCGGAGGGCTCCCCGTGGGTAGCCCAGCGGGTGTGACCGATGCCACAGCTGCCCGGAACGGCCTGGCCGCCGTTGGTCTTTTCTGCCAGCTCCTTCAGGCGGCCCTTGACCTTGACCACCTCCACCCTGTCGGAGGCGTCGTCCTTCACGGCGATGCCCGCCGAATCATAGCCGCGGTACTCCAGCTTTGCCAGCCCGTCCAGCAGGATGGGGGCTGCCTGTCCTTCGCCAGTAAAACCGACAATTCCACACATATTGCAACTTCTCCTTTCGCGGCCAGAGGCCGCAGATGCTGTAGCCAACGTTGACCGTTCAAAGTGATTTTTGAGTCATTTGATGACCATTATTATAACGCGAATCGGTCATTTCGGCAACACCCAAATGGGTTTTCGTCATTTCATATAGTTTCCATGTGTGTTTGAAGGGCAAAATCCACAGGATTGCCGGTTTTGCCCCTCCCCTCCGGGGCCTGGGAGAAAGCTGCGACATTGAAACGGTTACAAATAGTAACAAAAAATAACTATCCGGAAGTCCGACCCTTCGCGCAGCCGTCGTTGTTTCGACTGTCAACTTTTTGTGAAATTATTTCACAAAACGAGCTGATTTTTGCAAAAAAAAAGAATTTTCAGAAAAACCGAAAAATTTTGAAAAAAAGACTGGAACAATGGGGAAGGATGTGCTATAATCGAAAAAGTTACAAAAGGTTTACAAAAAGAAACAGGAGGAAACCAATGAAACCCACGCATACCAACAAACTGCTCTCCCTGCTCCTGGCGCTGGCGCTGGTCTTCAACCTGGCCTGCCCCGCCTTTGCCGCCGAACTGGACACCGCAGAGAGCGATACCGACGAGCTGGTCTCCAGCGAGACTACCACCGACGACAGCGAGGACTGGGACACCCTCCCCGTCACCGACAGCAGCGAGGACGAGACCGCTGAGGAAGAGACCGCCGACAGCTCCGCAGGGGAGGAGACGTCCACCCAGGAGGAGACCGACGGCCAAGAAGCGGAGACCGCAGAAGACGCTGCGGAGACCGCAGAGAGCGCAGAGGACGCCGGGGAAGAGACCGACACCACTGAGGCGGAGACGGCCGAGGAAGACGTTCTCGTGACCGCCATGAGCGCTGCGGATGAGGGCGAAGCGGGCGTCTTTGCCCTGAGCGAAGAGGACGAGAGCTGGGTCTACACCCTGGACGAGGACGGCAGCGTGATGTTCGCCTTTGTTTACCTGGAGGACGACCAGCAGGTGTTCGCCGCGGACGGCTTCTATCTGCTGCCCGCAGGCACCGTGGAAGTGACCCAGGACGAGACCACCGTCACCTACTCCTTCGCCGTCGGCATCTACTACTTTGACGCGGACGGCCTCTGGCAGAAGGACCTGGACGAGGAGACCGCATCCGTTTATCTGACCACCGTGGAAGAGGAAGACGGCGACCTGGTGGCCGAGGACACCGACAGCAAGGTGCTGGCAGTGGATTCCGCCACTGTCAAGGAGACCACGGACGGCTATTCCGTCTCCAGCAACATCGAATACTTTGCCGGCAAGTTCAACAGCCGCTACTACTACGAGGGTGAGCTTTACTCCGGCCTGTTCCGGTTCACGTCGGGCGGCAAGCTCTACGTCATCACCAACGGCAAGGGAAGTTCGTTTACCGGCACCATGAGTTCCTCCGCCGGGACCTACATCTGCAATTACACCCTGTCCACCAGCTATGACGGCTGCTACTACAAGAGCGGCTATACCTATACCGGCTACCTCTCATCCAACCGCACCTACTATACGAAGGGCAAGAAGGATACCTCCATCAGCGGCTGGAAGACCATCAGCAGCAAGGAGTATTACTTCACCAAGGGCGTGGCCGCCAAAGGCACCAAGCGCATCAAGCGCAACGGCTACACCTATACTTACACCTTCCGTTCCGACGGCTCCCTGGTGACCGACCTGTTTGCGTACAACAGCAGCTACAAAAAGAAAAAGCTGCACATCGTCCTGGCCCGGGGTTCCCACACCGGCACCATTCTGGCCTACAACTCCAGCACCAAGAAGTATGATATCCCCGTTAAGAGCTTTGTCATCTCCATGTCCCGGAAGAGCTCCAACACCAAGCCCGGCACCTACAAGCTGACCACCCGCAAGCGCTGGTGGAAGTACAAGGCGGGCCTGTGGTATCAGTACGCCACCTATGTCTCCGGCAGCGGCAGCTGGACCCACTCCGAGCAGTATTCCAAGGCCAGCGTCAAGGCCCTGAAGTACAGCTCCTACAACGGCCTGGGCACCAACCAGTCCAAGCAGTGCATTCGGATGCAGGTGGTCAACTGTAAGCTCATCTACGACCTGGCCAAGTCCAACGGCAGCAACACTCGGGTGGTCATCACCAGGGGCAACGGGTATCTGCCCTTCGGCAAGATGACCCTGAGCAACAACTACGACGCCACCGGAAAGGTCAAGAGCACCCAGAAGTACGACCCCACCGACCCGGCGGTCTGAGCCTGAACCTTATTCCACGACAAAATCCCCCGTACGAAGCTGTACGGGGGATTTTTTGGCGGCTAAAAAAGAAAACCGGCGCAACTGCTTGCGCCGGAGGTTCTTTGTCGGTTGTCATTCGCTGCGCCTCTAACACTCACGCACGGGTCACTTTGCCGGAACGGAGGCACCGGGAGCAGACGTAAACG
>JAJQAS010000206.1 GCA_021203685.1 Clostridiales bacterium
ATTCCGCCGTTTTCGTAAAATTCTTCTGTGCGCCGCGCCGAGGGCAAAACCGTCCCCGGCGCGGCGGGATGTACCTACATTGCGGCAAGCAGCGCCGTCAGCGCGCCGGACGCGCCGCCCCACAGCAGGAGCAGCACGGCGGCAAAGAGCACCAGCTTCAGCATCTTTTTGAAGATGCCCAAAATCAGCATCACCAAAGAAATCAGCAGATACAGTTCTACCAGTCCGGAAATTGTCATTGCTTTGCCTCCCGAATGATCTCCTCGATGAGCACCCGCTCATCCATCGGGTGCTTGACCCCGCGAATTTCCTGATAGTCCTCGTGGCCCTTGCCCGCCAGGATGACGATGTCCCCGGCCTGGCCGATGCTCATGCAGTAGGCAATGGCCTCCTTCCGGTCCGGGATGGTGACACAGGCCCCGTCCGCCCTGGCGACCCCGGTGAGGATATCGTTGATGATGTCCATCGGCTCCTCAAAGCGGGGGTTGTCGCTGGTAACGACGGTCAGGTCGGCCAGCCGGGAGGCCACCTCGCCCATCTCATACCGGCGGCTCTTGGCCCGGTTGCCGCCGCAGCCGAAGAGGCAGATGATGCGCTTCGGCCCATAGGCCCGGATGTTGGTCAGCAGGGCCTCCAGGCTCATGGCGTTGTGGGCGTAGTCGATCATCAGGGTGTACTGGCCGGGGGTGGGATAAATCTCCAGCCGTCCCTTGACCTGGATGGTATCCAGCGCGGCGAGGACGTTCTCCCGGCTGACCCCCAGGTGGCGGCACAGGGCGATGGCAGCCAGGGAGTTGTACACGGTGAAGTCGCCGGGAATGTCCACCCGGACGGAATAGTTCTCCAGCCCCGTCAGGTCGTAGGACACCCCCAGGTAGCCGGGCTGGTGGATGCGCTGGACGTTCACCGCCCGCAGGTCGGCGTTTTCGCCCATGCCGAAGGTCTCCAACTGGCAGGTGTGGTCCTCCATGACCTGCTCCAGGTAGTCGGCTTCGGCGTTGGCCAGGCCGATTTTGCACCGGCGGAACAGCAGACCCTTGCAGGCGATATACTCCTCCATGTTCTCGTGCTCGCCGGGGCCGATGTGATCCGGCTCCAGGTTGGTGAAGATGCCGTAATCGTAGGTGAAGCCGGAGACCCGGTCCAGCTTAAGGGCCTGGGAGGAAACCTCCATGACCACGTATTTGAGGCCGGCGTCCACCATTTCCGCGAAATACTGCTGCACCAGATAGCTCTCCGGGGTGGTGTTGACGGCGTGGATGTGCTTGTCGCCGATGATGACCTCGATGGTACCGATGAGGCCGGTGGGCAGGCCAGACTTCTCCAGGATGCCTTTAATCATATAGGTGGTGGTGGTCTTGCCCTTGGTGCCGGTGACACCGATGGTGGTCAGCTTCTCCGCCGGGTGGCCGAACCAGGCGGCGGACAACTCCGCCAGCGCCAGCCGCGCGTTCGGCACACCGATGACGGTGACGTCCTCCGGGACCTCCACGGGGTGCTCCACCACCACTGCCGCCGCGCCCTTTGCCAACACGTCGGGGATATACTGGTGGCCGTCTGTCACCGCGCCGGGCATACAGATGAAGATGCAGCCAGGGACGGCCTTCCGGGAGTCGTAGACCAATTCGGAAATTTCGGTTTCCAGGGAACCCTGTACCAGGGTGTGGTTCATGCGAAAGACCAGGTCGATCAGTTTCATGGATGAATACCTCTCAATCATGTTTATGGTAAATCATTGGGCAAAGCGCCGCATCAGTCGCACTCGCCCTCGAACACGGTGACGGCGGGGCCGGTCATAAAGACGCTGCCGTCGGTGACTTCAATTTCCAAATCGCCGCCCCGCAGGTGGACGGTGACGTGGTCGTCGGTCAGGCCGTTCTGAACACAGGCCACCGCCGTGGCGCAGGCCCCGGTGCCGCAGGCCCAGGTCTCCCCTGCGCCCCGCTCCCAGACCCGCATCTGGACGTTCTGCCGGTCGAGGACTCGGACGAACTCGGTGTTCACCCGGTCGGGGAACATGGGATGGTTCTCGAACTGGGGGCCAATTTTGTCGATGTCCAGCCCGTCTACATCGTCGCACCAGACCACGGCATGGGGGTTGCCCATGGAGACACAGGTCATGGTCCAGTCCTGCCCGGCCACGTTCACCGGCTGACCGATGACGGTGTCGCCCAGGCCCACAACGGGGATGTCCGCCGCCGTCAGGCCCGGCGCACCCATATCCACCCGCACCTTGGAGACCTTGCCGTTTTCCACAGTCAGGTCCAGGTACTTCATCCCGGCGTTGGTCTCCACCGCCAGGCGGGTCTTGTCGGTCAGGCCCTTGTCGTAGCAAAACTTAGCCACACAGCGGATGCCGTTGCCGCACATGGCCCCTTCGCTGCCGTCGGCGTTGTACATCCGCATTCGGAAGTCGCCCTTGTCAGAGGGGCAAATCAAAATCAGCCCGTCGGAGCCGATGCCGAAGTGCCGGTCGCTGAGCCGGAGTGCCGTGCCGTTGGGGTCAGCCAGAGGCTCTCTGGTGCAGTCCACATAGATATAGTCATTGCCGCAGCCGTGCATTTTTGTGAATTTCATCTGTTGTCCCTCCTGTTGCGGGCGGTGCGCAGCGGTGAAGCGCGCATAAAATCCTGCTCTTATTATACAGCCAAACTTCCCAATGTAAACTGGCGTTTCTGCTAAAAATTGCGGCAAAACGCCCTCCCCGCTGGGGAAAACAGGGAAGAAAAAAATCCCCCCGCGCGCTCATTCTCCGTCCCCATTTTCATGAAACTATGGTATACTGAAAAGAGGAACAAACCAGCGGACAGGAGGCGCATTATGGCAAAGAAAAGCAACCGCAACACCCGGCGCAAGATCGTCAGCGCCGCATGGAAGCTCTTCTATGAGCAGGGCTACGACGAAACCACCGTGGACGAGATCATCGCCGCCAGCGGCACGTCCAAAGGCTCCTTTTACCACTATTTCAGCGGCAAGGACGGGCTGCTCTCCTCCCTTTCCTCCCTGTTCGACGACAAGTACGAGGAGCTGATGGAGGAGATGGACCCCCGGATGGACAGCTTCGAAAAGCTGCTCTACCTGAACCGGGAGCTGTTCGCCTTCATCGAGAGCAGCATCTCGGTGGAGCTGATGAGCCGGATGTACGCCACCCAGCTGACCACCTCCGGCGAGCGCCACCTGTTGGACCAGGGCAGGGTGTACTACAAGCTGCTGCGGCGCATCGCCGCCGAGGGGCAGTCCAGAGGGCAGATCACCGCCGCCCGCTCCCCGGCGGAGGTCAGCCGCATTTACGCCATGTGCGAGCGGGCGCTCATCTACGACTGGTGCATCCGGGGCGGGGAGTACTCTCTGGCGGCCTATGGCCGGGAGATGATGCCCCTGCTGCTGCACCAGCTGCGGGGCGAGGTGTACCGGTGAGGGGGCGTCCCGGAAAAAGTTTTCTCTTTCCCCTATTTCCTATTTAGTAAAACGTACAGCTTTTTTCTGCTTAAATTTCAACAAAAATCTGAAATAGTTTACAAAAAAGTCTGTAGTTCGTTCTGTAATTTGTTCTGTATTGACTACCCTCTCCCAAGAGTATAAAATAGAACTAATTTTGGGAGAAAAGAGGAATCAATACCTATGTTATCTTCATCCACCATCTGCATGGTGATCGCCATCGTCTGTTACCTGGCGTTCCTGCTTTACCTGGGCTTCCGCTGCGCGGGCGGCAACCGCACCGTGGGCGACTACTACCTGGGCGGGCGCAAAATGGGGCCGCTGGTCACCGCCATGAGCGCCGAGGCATCGGATATGTCCTCCTGGCTGCTGATGGGCCTGCCCGGCGTGGCCTACGCCGCCGGTATCTGCGACGTGTTCTGGACCGCTCTGGGCCTGGGCATCGGCACCTACTTCAACTGGCTCATCGTGGCCAAGCGGCTGCGCCACTACTCCGCCCTGAACGAATCTGTCACCATTCCTGATTTCTTTGAGAACCGCTTCCGGGATGGCAGCCACATCCTGCTGGGCATCTCCGCTCTGGTCATCGTGGTGTTCTTCATCCCCTACACCGCCTCCGGCTTCTCCGCCTGCGGCAAGCTGTTCTCCTCTCTGTTTGGCATCGACTACGTGCTGGCCATGATCCTCTCCGCCATCGTTATCATCGCCTACACCGCCGCCGGTGGATTCCGTGCCGCCTGTCTGACGGACTTCGTCCAGTCCATCGTTATGACGGTGGCGCTGATCGCGGTGCTCTGCTTCAGCGTGGCCTGCTGCGGCGGTGTGAGTGAGGTGACCAGCTACGCCAGTTCTCTGCCCGGTTACATCGATCTGCTCAACACCCACGACTTCGCCACCGGCACC
>JAJQAS010000282.1 GCA_021203685.1 Clostridiales bacterium
TCCCAGTCTCCACCACAAGAAACGCCTACGATTGTTGCAATCGCAGGCGTTTTTGCTTTGCTTTGTGGAGGTTTAGAGAGAAAATGTTCCGAGTAGGAGAGACGTTTTTTGCCCTGACCCCATATTTTACCTCTTCTGGGGCAGCATTGCAGGATTTCGCTGTGCAATACCGCCTCAGAGGGGATTCCTGTTTTCAGTTTGGCCTTACGGCTTACGCTGCTTCACCTGCGTTGGCTCACTTCCGCTCCAGTTTCTTCCCGCCGCGGCGCTGGTAGTCCTCGTCGATGTCCCCGCTCCAGTCGGCAGCGATGGGATGACAGGCGCGCATCTGACTCATGGCACAGGAAACGGAGTCAAAAACGGCGTGGATGCCCTGCTTATCGTTGTGATAGTTGGCGGCCCGGTCCGGGCTGATGCCGATGCGCCCGGCGGTCTCCACCGCGTCGATGTTGGCCCCCAGGAACAGGAACTCCCAGCCGTACCGGTCCTTCTGCCGCTGGATCATCTCCTTGACCCGGTCGGAGGTGTAGCGGCGGCTGGCGTTTTCCATGCCGTCGGTGGTGATGATGAACAGGGTGTGTTCCGGCACATCTTCGGGCCGGGCGTACTTGTGGATGTTGCCAATGTGGTGGATGGCCCCGCCAATGGCGTCCAGCAGGGCGGTGCAGCCCCGGACGGTGTAATCCCGATCGGTCATAGGCTGGATGTTGGCCAGTGTCACCCGGTCATGCAGCACCTGGCTGACGTTGTCGAAGAGGATGGTAGAGACATAGCACACGCCGTCCTCTTTCTTTTGCTTTTCGATGAGGCTGTTGAAGCCGCCGATGGTGTCGGCTTCCCGCCCGCACATGGAGCCGCTGCGGTCCAGGATGAAAACCAGTTCTGTGATGTTGTTCTTCATGTTTGTTACCTCCGGTATTTTATGGCGTTTGTTCTTTACACCCATAGAATACAGGATTTTTGCCGCCGGGTGGTCGCCTGAAAAGCGACAAATCAGTGACTGCCCAGCAAGCTCTGGTCGAAGGCGAACAGGGTTTCGTTGATCTCGAAGATGTTGTAGTTGCCGGACTGGATAAAATACTCGATGATAATGTCAAACTTGCTGCTGTGGGACATCGCATACCCCGCCTTGCGCAGGAAGTCGTTGGTCTCCGCCCAGTTCAGCTCCAGCGCCACGGCGAAGGCCACGGCGGTGGGTTTGCTGGGTTTGTACTGGGGGTTGCTGCGGATCTTGGAGAACAGCTTCCGGTCTACGTTGGCCCGCTTGTAGCACTGGGCGTCAGTCATGCCCTTCTCGTCGATCTGCCGCAGCAGCGACTGGGAAAAGCTCTCGTCCAGCTGTTTCAGCATGGCGTCCAGGTTGGGCACGGCCCCGACGGAAGTGGGGGCAGGAGCCGCAAGCGGCGCAGAATCAGGGGGTACGAAAGATGGCTTTTTCTTCTTCGGGAAAACCCCGTGGCGGATGGAGTAACAGGGGTGTGGTGCTTCCCGGGTCTCCCGGGCGAGGCGGCTGGCGGAGACGCTGGCGTCCTCCTCCCGCACATAGCGTTCCTCGATGAACTCGGTCACGTCGTCCAGGAGCTGTTTGCTGAGCTGGAAGCTCTGGCGGTCGTAGACCACCAGATAGACCGTCATATCGTGGTTCAGCACGAACCAGCTGATTTCCCCCACGGCGATTTGCAGCGCCTGGTCCCTGGGGTAGCCGTAGGCCCCGGCGGAGATCAGCGGGAAGGCCACCGTCTCAAAGCCCTCCTTCGCCGCCAGCGCCAGAGAATTGCGGTAGCAGCTGCGAAGCAGCTTCTCCTCGCCCTGCTGCCCGTCCTGGTAGACGGGGCCGACAGTGTGGATGATGTATTTGGCGGGGAGGCGGTAACCCTTTGTCAGTTTGGCCTGGCCGGTCTCACAGCCACCCAGGGTTCGGCACTCTTCCAGCAGCTCCGGCCCCGCCGCCCGGTGGATGGCGCCGTCAACGCCGCCGCCTCCCAGCAGCGAGCGTTTGGCGGCGTTGACGATGGCGTCCACTTCCATAGTGGTGATGTCGTTTCGGACGATTTGCAGCGGCATGACGGTTCCTCCTTTTTGTTCTTTTTCTCGTCTGTCCTTTTACGTTATGTGGCCGCGAAAAAACGCTCGCGGCCACAGATTTCAAATGATTTTCTTACTTCCCGGCAGTGATGACCCCCAGCCGGAGAAACACCGGGTAGAGGTAGGACGCGCCGAAGACTCCCAGCTTTTTGGGGCCGGAGACCTCCCCCAGGGCCAGCGCCCGCCGGAAGGCCATTTCCACGCTGCTGCGGGTGATGGACTTCTCCTTGCGGCTGACGAACAGCTCGCCGCCCTTGATGGTGTAGGAAAATTCCAGCCCCTTGGCGGTGTGGAAGGGGCAGGACTGGAACAGCAGCAGGGCCTCCCACAGGTTTTCTGCCGTAGGCTCCGCCGCCAGGCGGCGCACTGCAGCCGCCCGCGCCAGTTCCGTCGGGTCTGCCCGCTCTGTTTCCACAGGATGCGTCCCTCTGGTGTAGGGCAAATAGGTGTAGACCGACACACGGGAAAGACCGGTGCGCTCCATGATTTCCTCCACCGTTTTGCCCTCCCGGTGGAGGGCCAGCACCCGCTCCGCCTTGGTCGACTGATACACCCCGGCGGTGATGAGCAGCTTGCGCACCTGGAGGGGGTTCAGCCCCAGCTGGTCGCCAATGGCCTGGAGGGAGGGGTGACGGCTCCTATCGGGGCCGTAGGCTTCCACCGCTTGGTCCAGCAGGGCCATGGCGTGGGCCGGTGTTTGTCTGGGGTTTGCCATAGGTCATCCCCTCCAGGGTCGTGCGATTTCCGAGGCACCTTTTGCAGCCTGTAGGGGCGGCTCATGGCCGCCTGGAAAAGCAGGCGCAATCTGCAGGCGGCCACGGGTCGCCCCTACAATTACAGTAGCATAAAATGGTACGATATTCGCATCTGACAGGCAAAATGCGGATTTTTTCCTAGCGTTTTCTCATCACTAATCACCAGCCACTAGCCACTCAGACAGCGGCCTCCTGCTGTTTCTTCTTCTTTGCCATCGCCTTGCCGTTGGCAAGCATCAGTTTAATACGATTTTCCTGTAGAACCCGCAGGGTTCGCTTGCTGTTCCCGCACCCTGCCGGGGGCAGGGTGCCTCCTTGCAGGAGAACCGCACTAGACGGTGGTGGGCTGCTGTTTCTTCTTCTTTGCCATCGCCTTGCCGTTGGCGAGCATCAGCTTGATTCGGTTCTCCTGATTGATTTTGGTGGCGGAGGGGTCATAGTCGATCGCCACAATGTTGGAATCCGGGTAATTGTCCTTCAAGGCCCGGATCATGCCCTTGCCCACGATGTGGTTGGGGAGACAGCCGAAGGGCTGGGCGCAGACGATGTTGTTGGTGCCGGAGTGGATCAGCTCCAGCATTTCGGCGGTGAGCAGCCAGCCCTCGCCCATCTTGCAGCCCTCGCCCAGGTAGCCCTGCACCAGCTGGCGCAGCTGCTCGAAGTCGCCGGGGGCGCGGAAGCGGGACTTCTCCAGGGCGGCGATCATGTCGTGCTGACACTTCTGGATGTAGCTCATGAAGAAGTCACAGACCTCCTTCTTGGCGAAGCTGCCGCCGTAAATGTCCACGTCCACCACCCGGTTGTAGATTTTGAAGATCATAAAGTCGGTCAGGCCGGGCACCACCGGCTCCGCCCCCTCGGAGAGCAGAAATTCCTCCAGGTGGTTGTTGCCCAGGGCGGAGAACTTGACGTAAATCTCACCCACCACGCCGACCCGCACCTTTTCCTCGCCGGTGACGGGGATGGCCTCGAAGTCCGCAATGATCTCGTCGAAAATGCCGCGCATGGCCTTGCGGCTCATGCCCTTGCCGTGCTGGAAGCGGTCCACCAGTTCCTTGATCCAGTCCTGGACCATCAGGTCGGTGTCACCCTTGCTGGCCTCGTAGGGCCGCACCTGGTTGGCCACGTTCATGATCAGGTCGCCGTACATCATACCGTAAACCAGCTTCTGGATCAGCGGAATGGTCAGGGAGAAGCCGGGGTTGGACTCCAGGCCGAAGCTGACAGAGATGACGGGAATGTAGTCCATCCCGGCCTTTTTCAGCGCCTTGCGCAGCAGGTGGATGTAGTTGGAGGCCCGGCAGCCGCCGCCGGTCTGGGTGATAAACAGGGCGATTTTGTGGGGGTCGTAGCCGCCGTTTTTGATGGCGTCCATAAACTGCCCGATGACCAGCAGGGCGGGGTAACAGGTGTCGTTGTGGACGTATTTCAGCCCCTCGTCCACCACGTTGCGGCTGTCGTTGTTCAGCTGCTCCACCTTGTAGCCCTCCAGCAGCA
>JAJQAS010000179.1 GCA_021203685.1 Clostridiales bacterium
GTGTAGCCTCGAAATTTTTGCTTTTTCGAGTGTCTACTCTAAGGGGACTATATCAAAGGGAAACCTGCGCGTTTTTGCTGCTTTTCAGGGAGTTGTTGAACGCATTATTCTTCCATATGGCCAATCTGCGCGGCTTCGGCAATCAAATCGAACCGCCGGGAGGGAACTTCGCTGAGGGTCTCCACCTTGATGAGGTTGGTGTTGCCGCTCTTGCCGTTGGTCATGCCGCCGGTGATGACGATGGTGTCGCCCGCTTTCGCCAGGCCGGAGGCCCGGGCCATGATGACCGCGTGGTAGAACAGCACGTCGGTGGAGCAGAACTCCTCCACGATCATGGGCTTCACGTTCCAGCTCATGGCCAGCTGCCGGTAGGCTTTCTCGTTGGTGGTCATGCCGATGATGGGCATGGGGGCACGGAACCGGCAGATCATCCGGCCGGTGGTGCCGGTGCGGGTGGTGGCCACGATGCAGGTGGCGTTGGTGTCGATGGCCAGCTGGCAGGTGGAGTGGGACAGGGCGTCGTTGAGGTTTTTCAGCTCGAAGTTGTAGCGCTTGAACCGCTCGGTGTAGTGGGTGTTCTTCTCCGCCTCCACGGCGATGTTGGCCATGGCGGTGACGGACTCCACGGGATAGCGGCCCGCAGCGGTCTCGCCGGAGAGCATGATGGCGCTGGTGTCGTCGAAGACGGCGTTGGCTACATCGGAGATCTCCGCACGGGTGGGCCGGGGCTTGGAGATCATGGACTCCAGCATTTCGGTGGCGGTGATGGCCAGACCACCTTTCAGGCGGCAGATGGTGATGAGGTGCTTCTGGATGGCGGGCAGCTCCACATAGGGAATCTCCACGCCCAGGTCGCCCCGGGCCACCATCAGGCCGGAGGAGTGCTCCAAAATTTCCTCGGCGTTGTCCACGCCGGCCCGGTTCTCCAGCTTGGCGATGATCTGGATGTCCTTGCCGCCGTTGGCGTCCAGGAAGTTGCGCACATCGATGACGTCCTGAGCGCAGGAGACGAAGGAGCAGGCCACGAAGTCCACGTCGTTCTGGATGCCAAAGAGCAGATCGGCCTTGTCCTGCTTGCTGAGATAGACCTGCTTGAGGACTTTGTCGGGGAAGCTCATGCTCTTCCGGTCGGAGAGGGCGCCGCCAATGATAACGTCACAAATCAGGTCGGTGGCGGTCTTTTCCTTCACCTGGAACTTCACCAGGCCATCGTTGACCAGGATGATGTCGCCCACGTCCAGGTCGTTCACCAGCCCCTTGTAGGAGACGCTGACCCGTTCCTGGGTGCCCTCCACGTCGTCGGTGGTGAAGGTGAAGGTGTCGCCGTCTGCCAGTTCGATTTTATGGTCTGCAAAGGTGCCGATGCGGTATTCGGGGCCTTTGGTGTCCAGCAGAATGGGAATCGGCTCACGGAGCTTGTCCCGCACCTTTTTGATGAGGTCGATCTTCACCTGCTGCTCCTCGTGGGTGCCGTGGGAGAAGTTCAGCCGGGCCACGTTCATGCCGGCCTGGATCATGGCGGTGAGGGTGGCTTCGTCGGAGCAGGCGGGGCCGATGGTACAGATGATTTTGGTGCGTTTCATTTGTTGTCTTCCTTTCTTTCAGTTGATTTGAGGCGGTGGCTTAAAAACAATCAGTGAAATACGGACAGGCATCCTAACTTTCCATTTCCATAGTTAGTATACCCTACTTTATCGATTCAGACAATGGGATTCTGTTGGGTTTTCGGTAAAAAATTTATCAGGTCAGCGACAGAAGAACTCTCAAAGAAAGACAGAGGTCCAAAGGTCGGAACAGATGTCTTGACTTTTCCCGCAAATCGGTTACAATACACAGTAAGAACACGACAGGAGGCAGCGGCATGATTTCCGAAGACGAACGTTTTTACCTGCCCAACCTCTATACCTTCCAAAACGGAAATGGGTTCTATGGCAGCTACCAGGGCCTGCGCTTTTTCGTCAACCCGGAGGAGGGAGACGAGGGCAAGATGTTGGCCTGTCAGGTCTGGTATGGAGAATACTGCCTGGCGGAGAGCCAGGTGGTGGACACGGCGCGTTTCCCTCTGGACGCGGCTGGCTACGCCGATGTCCTGACCTGGCTTGACAAACAATACAGCACTTATTTGGCAGCGGCGCAGTGACGGGCCACGCGCCGCGCAGTTTTTCTTTGTATCATTTTTTGCTTATTTAGGAGAGTGATGTTCCTTACATGGACAGTGATAGTATCAGCATGATCGTCGCGCTGGTGCTGCTCTGCTGCGGAAGCGCCTTTTTTTCCGCCACAGAGACGGCGTTTAATTCCCTCAACAAGATCCGGCTGAAAAACCGCGCCGAGGACGGCGACCGCAGGGCGGCGGAGACGCTGGCCCTGGCGGAGGACTACAACAAGCTGCTCTCCGGCATCCTCATCGGCAACAACATCGTCAACATCGTGGCCACCACGGTGGCGACGCTGCTGTTCACCCGGTTTTTCTTCGGCTACGGCCCCACCATTTCCACCATCGTCATGACGGTGACGGTGCTGATTTTCGGGGAGGTCTCCCCCAAGACCCTGGCCAAGCAGGCCCCGGAGACGGTGGCCATGGCCGTCACCCCGATTTTGCGGTGGATCTTGCTGATTTTGACCCCGCTGACTGCCTTTTTCTCCCTGTGGCAGTCCATGCTGGAGAAGGTGTTCCACTCCGCCGGGGACGACGGCATCACCGGCGAGGAGCTGATCACCATGGTCTCTGAGGCGGAAAACGAGGGCGGCCTGGAGGCCGACGAGGGCAAGCTGATCCGCAGCGCCATTGAGTTCGGCGACCTGGAGGTGGGCGAGATCTTCGTCCCCCGGGTGGACATGGTGGCCGCCGAGGACACGCTGACCGTGCTGGAGCTGGACGCGCTGTTCGAGGAGAGCGACTTCTCCCGCATCCCCGTCTACCACGAGAACCGGGACCACATTCTGGGTCTCATCCACGAAAAGGACTTCCATAAAGCGAAACTGTCCCCGGACAGCAACTGGCGGCACCTGATCTCTCCCGCCCTCTACACCACCCCCTCGGAGCAGGCGTCTGACGTGCTGACCAAAATGCAGCGGGCCAAAATTCACATGGCCGTGGTGGTGGACGAATTTGGCGGCACCGAGGGCATCATCACCCTGGAGGACATCCTGGAGGAGCTGGTGGGCGAGATTTGGGACGAACACGACGAGGTGGTGGAGGTCATCAAAAAGCAGGAGGACGGCTCCTACCTGGTTTCCTGCTCCGCCAACCTGAGCGACGTGTTTGAGTTGCTGAACATCCGGGAGGACTGTGACGCCGCCACGGTGTCCGGCTGGGTCATCGACGAGCTGGGGCACATCCCCCGGGTGGGCGACCAGTTCCGGTACGAAAACCTGGAGGTCACGGTGACAGCCATCCGGCGGATGCGGGTGCTGGAAATTCGTGTGACCGTCCTGCCGGAAGAGGACGAAGAACACAATTAGCAATTTGCAATTTGCAATGTGCAATGGTCAGATTTACAGGTGGGTTCGGCGCAGGAATATTCCTGTATAATGGGCTGACCGCTTCGCTGTCATCGCACTCTAAGTCAACCATGTATTTTAGAAAGCCTGCCTGTAGAGACCACTCTGCAGGCAGGTTTTTTGTGTTCGCATGGAAAAAAGTTGACGAACGGTGTCGAAACCGCTATAATAAAACGGAATCACACAGATGGGCGGTGAGACCATGGGCGCACAGCTGCAAAAGATAGCGACCTTTCTGATTGGAGGGGGAAAAACCCTCTGGGGCTGGGTCATGTCCCTGGTGATGGGGGCGCACGGCGTTATCGACCAGTCCATGACCCTTCACCACGGGGTCTGGGCCTGGAGTGTGCTGCTCGTGGTCAGCCTGGTGGTCATCGTTTTTGTCATTCAGCTTGTCTGGAAGCCGCTCCCACAGCCTGGCCCAAAACCGCCAACAAAACTGTCGCCAAAGCCTTACCGGCTGCTGCTCCTGTGCGCGGTGCTGGGGGTTGTTTACCTGGCTGCGTGCTTCGTGGGGATGGACTAATGGACGAAAAGAAAAGCTGCCTGTTGCGGAAACGTACCGCACAGGCAGCTTTTTTGTCTTTATCAGAGAATTCCTGTGGCGCGGAGCACACAGAACAGCACCACGGAGAGCAGCACATAGGCACTGCCAACGCCCACCAAAATAACGCGGACGTATTTCCGCTCCGGGGAGTAGACCCGTTCCGGGTGCTCCGGGTTGATGCGGATACGGGTCGGCCCTGGTACGGGGCGATAGCCCCGCCGGTTGGAGCGCAGAATGGGCTGAGAGGTGTACACCACACCATTGTACTGGTAGCGGTAGACCGGCGCTTTTGCATCCTTGAAATAGGTGTACTCCCCCGGCCCCGTCCCCATGCGGACGGTTTCGATGGAGATATCGATGCACTCCGCCTCTACCTCCGTTGAATGGTTCCCGTACATCCGGGCGACGACCCAAACGCCCAGAAGGATCAGAAAGGCGCCTAACACCAGAAAGAGCAGAAGCAGCACATAGCCAACCGTTACATTCATGCCTTAGAACTCCGCGTTGCCCACAGTCCTGGGATGGGGCAGCACGTCCCGGATGTTGGCTACGCCGGTCAGGTACATGACCATCCGCTCGAAGCCCAGGCCGAAGCCCGCGTGGCGGCAGCCGCCGTAGCGCCGCAGGTCCAGGTAATACTTGTAATCCTCCGGGTTCATGCCCAGCTCGGTGATGCGCTGCTCCAGCAGGTCCAGCCGCTCCTCGCGCTGGGAGCCGCCGATGATCTCCCCGATGCCGGGCACCAGGCAGTCCGCCGCCGCCACGGTCTTGCCGTCGTCGTTGAGGCGCATATAGAAGGCCTTGATCTCCTTGGGGTAGTCGGTGACGAACACCGGGCGCTTGAAATGCTCCTCGGTCAGGTAACGTTCGTGTTCCGTCTGGAGGTCGCAGCCCCAGGTGACGGGGTAGTCGAACTTCTTGCCGGACTTTTGCAGGATGTCCACCGCCTCGGTGTAGGTGACCCGGCCAAACTCCGACTCAGCTACGTGGGTCAGCCGGTCTTTCAGGCCCTTGTCCACAAAGCTGTTGAAAAAGTCCATCTCGTCGGGGCATTTTTCCATGACGAAGCGGATGATATACTTGATCATGGCCTCGGCCAGGTCCATGTCGTCGTTCAGGTCGGCAAAGGCGATCTCCGGCTCGATCATCCAGAACTCGGCGGCGTGGCGCTGGGTGTTGGAGTTTTCCGCCCGGAAGGTAGGGCCGAAGGTGTACACGTTGCCGAAGGCCATGGCGAAGTTCTCACAGTTCAGCTGGCCGGAGACGGTCAGGCTGGTGTGCTTGCCGAAAAAGTCTTGGGACCAGTCCACCTGCCCGTCCGGGGTCTTGGGGACGTTTTCCAAATCCAGGGTGGTGACGCTGAACATCTCTCCCGCGCCCTCGCAGTCGGAGCCGGTGATGAGGGGGGTGTGGACGTAGACGAACCCCTGGTCCTGGAAGAAGCAGTGGATGGCGTGGGCGGCCACGCTCCGCACCCGGAAAGTGGCGGAAAACAGGTTGGTGCGGGGCCGCAGGTGCTGGATGGTGCGCAGAAACTCGGTGGTGTGCCGCTTCTTTTGCAGGGGATAGTCCGGCGCGGAGGCCCCCTCCACGGTGACGGTGGCGGCTTGCAGCTCAAAGGGCTGCTTGGCGGCGGGGGTCAGCACCAGCTTGCCCACCACGATAAAGGCCGCGCCCACGTTTTGTCCGGCGACCTCGGTATAGTTTTCCAGGGATTTGTCCAAAATCACCTGAAGACATTTGAAGCAGCTGCCGTCGTTCAGGGAGAGGAATCCCAGGTTTTTCATGTTGCGGATCGTCCTGGCCCACCCCGCCACGGTGACGGTCTGGTCGGCAAAGGCGGCGGAGTCCGCGTAAAGCTGTGCAATGGTCGTGCGTTCCATATCAGGAGCCTCCTGTGCGCCGCAGGCGCATTTTAGATAGGGAATCTCTGATTAAATAACTCCCGGCGTCTGGACGGCATATTTCGTGCAACTCTTCGTTGTAAAATCTTGAAATCCACAAAGGATTCCTGCGATTTTACGCCTCGATTTGCGCAAAATCTGCTCGCCCAGCCATCCAAGGCCATTTAATCAGAGCTTCCATAGTACAATGAAAAAAGTATAGCCCAATCTCCGGCAAAAAACAAGCCCTTTTGCCGGGGATTGTCAGGCTTTCCATCCGGCCAGGTAATCCCGCTGCTCGTCGGTCAGCGTGTCGATGGCAAGGCCCATCGCCGCCAGCTTCACCCGGCCGATTTCGTCGTCGATCTCAGCGGGGACGGGGTAGAGCTTCTTTTCCAGCGTCTCCCGGTGGTTCAGCAGCCACTCCAGGCTCAGGGCCTGGACGGAAAAGCTCATATCCATAATTTCCGCCGGGTGGCCGTTGCCCGCCGCCAGGTTCACCAGCCGCCCCTCGCCGATGATGTTGAGGGTGCGCCCGTCGGGGAGGGTGTAGCCCACGATGTTGTCCCGGCGGAGGGTCTCGTTTACCGCCATGCGCCGGAGGCTGGCCACGTCCACCTCACAGTCGAAGTGGCCGGCGTTGGTCAGCAGGGCCTGGTCCTTCATCACGGCGAAGTGTTTGGGGGTGATAACGTCCTTGCAGCCGGTGACGGTGACGAAGATGTCGCCGTATTTGGCGGCCTCGTCCATGGGCATGACCCGGAAGCCGTTCATGGTGGCGTCCAGCGCCTTGAAGGGGTCGATCTCCGTGACGATGACATCGGCGCCCATGCCCTTGGCCCGCAGCGCCACGCCCTTGCCGCACCAGCCGTATCCAGCCACCACCACGGTCTTGCCCGCCACCACCAGGTTGCTGGTGTCCATAATGGCGGTCCACACCGACTGTCCGGTGCCGTACTTGTTGTCATAGTAGTGCTTGGCCTTGGCGTCGTTCACCGCCATCATCGCGCAGGGCAGCAGCCCCTCCCGCTCACGGGCTTTCAGCCGGTGGATGCCGGTGGTGGTCTCCTCGCAGCCGCCGATGAGGCAGTCCGCCAGGTCGGCGCGTTTCCCCCCCAGCAGGTTGATGAGGTCGCCGCCGTCGTCCACAATGAGGTGGGGGTGGCAGGAGAGAGCCTCCACCAGCAAATTCTCATATTCCTCCGGCGTGACGCCGTGGATGCCGTAGGTCTCCACGCCCAGGGAGGCCACCGCCGCCGCCACGTCGTCCTGGGTAGAGAGAGGGTTGCAGCCGGTCAGGTGGACCTCCGCGCCGCCCCTGGCCAGCACCAGGCCCAGGTTGGCGGTCTTGGCCTCCAGGTGGACAGAGACGGTGATGCGCAGCCCCCGGAAGGGCTTCTCCTCCTCGAACCGCTTCTCGATGGCGGAGAGGGAGGGCATAAAAGACCGCACCCACTTGATTTTCCGCAGACCGGAGGGGGCCAGGGACGGGTCTTTGATGGTACTCATATGCAAACGTTCCTTTCGTGAAACAGGATCTGGTTATCTCTTTGAATCGGCTGTGTTGTGACAAGGTATTAGCCATTAGCTGTTAGCCGTTAGTCAGGTACTACCAAATTAAAGCGAACAGCGCTAAACATCAGTTCGTTGTTGGCGGTTTGTTTTGCGCGGCGAACCCAAAGCGTAGAGCGAATTGTTAAGCACTGCAAAGCTAACAGCTAAAAGCCAAGAGCTAACAGCTAAAACGCTCAAATGTCTGAGCAAACGGGACAACCAGTAAGTAAAATTGATTCGCCGGATATTGTATCACAGATTTCCACCCGCTGCAATCGGAAAACCCGCATTTTCACGGATGTTCCGGCGGGGAGGGGCGAGGGACCGGTCAAAAACCGGCTTTTGCGCAAAAATTCACAAAATATTCTGGACAATCCATTCTGTCCGGGATACAATAGGCCATGTGAACATCCAAAACCGAACCTTTGTGGAGGGGATCTCTTGAAAAGAATCAGCGCGGCAGTGGACCGCTTTTGTTACAATCACCCCAACTTCGGCATTCCCAACCTGATGCTGGTGGTGATTATTGGCAACGTCATCGTCTACGTGATGGACCTGCTCAGCAGCTACACCTTTTCCAATGTGCTGGCCTTCATCCCGGCGGCCATCTTCCAGGGGCAGATCTGGCGGCTGGTGTCCTTTGTGTTTGTGCCGGAAAGCTCATCCAATGTGATTTTCTTCGCTATAACGCTGTATTTTTACTACTTCATCGGCACCCAGCTGGAGAAGTACTGGGGCACCGCCCGCTTCAACGTGTTCTACTTCACCGGGGTGCTGCTGTCCGTTATCACCGGGTTCATCATCGCCGCCTTCCACGGCGGCATCAGCTGCCCCTACGAGACGGCCAGCATCTACTATGTGAACATGTCCCTGTTCTTCTCCTTCGCCACCCTGTACCCGGATATGCGGGTGCTGCTGTTTTATATTATCCCCATCAAGGTGAAATACCTGGCCTGGCTGGATGGGGCGCTGTTCGCCATTCAAATCGTCCGCTACTGCCTGGCGGGGATGTTCGTCTATGCACTGCTGCCCATCATCGCCCTGCTGAACTACTTCATCTTCTTCGGGGCCGACCTGCTGGGAGCCGCCCGGCGCACCACCCGGCGGGTGCAGCACCAGACCAGCGCCCAGACCATCCACTTCAAAAAAGCCGCCAAGCAGACCCAGCAGCACAAGGGCTATCTGCACAAGTGCTGTGTGTGCGGCCGCACCGACCAGGACTATCCCGATTTGGAGTTCCGGTATTGCTCCCGGTGCGCGGGCTACCGCTGCTACTGCATCGACCACATCAACAACCACGTCCACGTCACCGAGGACTGATTTTATCCGCCGAATAGGAGGCAATTCATATGAAAAAGGTATCAGGCAAAGAACTGGGAGCCAAACTGGTCAGCAAGGCCAAAGACGCCCTCTCCGACACCGTCAAGCGTTCCGAGCTGATGGCGCTCAACCGTCAGATGGACAAAGT
This sequence comes from Clostridiales bacterium, assembly GCA_021203685.1. Taxonomy (GTDB): domain Bacteria; phylum Bacillota; class Clostridia; order Oscillospirales; family Oscillospiraceae; genus Onthomonas. The sequence continues at coordinate 8,957 of JAJQAS010000179.1, forward strand.
GACCCCCGTGATGGAGGAGCTGGAGCTGCTGATGGACGAATATCAGGTCTGTGACCAGAAGCTCAAGGAATTGAACGATCGGCTGGAGCACCCCTCCGGGTCGGCCCGTCTGCCAATCGTGGCCCAGCTGACCCGTCAGCCCGACCCGGCGGAGCTGAAAAGCCAGATCGCCGCCTACCGCACCATGCGGGCGGGGCTGGAGGGCCATATGCTCCAGCTGGTGCGCCACCAGTGCAAGGACTTCACCTTTCTGGGCAGCTACCTGTACCCTGTGGCGGTTGGAGAGATCAGCCGCTGCCTGGAGGACGGCGCGGCGGAGGACCTGCACACCGCCGTCGGCCTCTACGAGGACCAGCTGGAGCGCTGGCGGGAGACCGGCAGCGAGGCGGAGCGGCTGCGCAAGGCCCAGTGGCAGGCGGAGTATATGGCAAAGCTGCTCAAAACCATCAACGAATGAGGTACAGTATCCCTGCGGCGGTTTTCCTGCCGCGGGGATTTTTCCTGCCCTGCCCGTTTGCGACAAAAACAGGGCGATTTTCCCGCGCATTTTTCCAAAACGGCCTATTTACAAGGGGGAAACGCCGTGTTATGCTTAAAGCAAAGAACAGGCAAACCGTTGCCGGGGCGCGTCTCCGGCGGAACGATACCAGCCGGACAGAGAGGGACGAAAACATGGCGATTCACGAGGAATGCGGCGTTTTTGGCGTGTACGACCCTACGGGGGACTGCGCCCGCACCACCTATTACGGGCTGTACGCCCTGCAGCACCGGGGCCAGGAGGCCTGCGGCATCGCCGCCAACAACAACCGGGACATCACCTACGAAAAGGACATGGGCCTGGTGGGGGACGTGTTCGACGAGGAGACCCTGAACCGGCTGGGCGGTACCATGGCGGTGGGCCACGTCCGCTACGCCACCACTGGCGAGGGGATGCGGGAGAACGCCCAGCCCCTGGTGCTGAAATACATCAAACAGCAGCTGGCGGTGGTCCACAACGGCAACCTGGTGAACACCGAGGAGCTGCGGGACTACTTTGAACACAAGGGCGCCATCTTCCAGACCACCAGCGACACGGAGATCATCGCCTATTCCATCGCTCGGGAGCGGCTGAACTGCGGCAGCATCGAGGAAGCGGTGAAGCAGTCCATGCCCTTCCTGAAGGGGGCCTTCTCCATCATCGTCATGTCCCCCCAGAAGCTCATTGCCGCCCGTGACCCCTGGGGCTTTCGTCCCCTGTGCATTGGCCGGAAGGGAGACGCGATTTTCTTCTCCTCCGAGTCCTGCGCCCTGGACAGCGTGCAGGCCGAGTACGTCCGGGAGGTGGAGCCGGGAGAGATCGTGGTGGTGCAGAACGGCGAAATCCGCTCCATCCGGGACAACTGCTCCAACCGGAGCCACCTGTGCATCTTTGAATATATCTACTTCGCCCGGTCCGACAGCACCATCTGCGGCCAGTCGGTCCACCTGGCTCGGCGGAACGCCGGGCGGCTGCTGGCCCGCCAGCATCCGGTGGAGGCGGATCTGGTCTTTGGAGTGCCGGACTCCGGGCTGGACGCCGCCATGGGCTTCGCCGAGGAATCTGGCATCCCCTACGGAGAGGGCTTCGTCAAAAACCGCTACATTGGCCGCACCTTCATCACCCCCGACCAGCAGAGCCGGGAGGCGGCGGTGCGCATCAAGCTGGGCGCTCTGCGCAGCCAGGTGCAGGGCAAGCGGGTGGTGATGATCGACGACTCCATCGTCCGGGGCACCACCTCCAAAGCCATCGTCAAGCTGCTGCGGGAGGCCGGGGCCATCGAGGTCCATGTGCGCATCTCCGCGCCGGAGTTCGTCGCCCCCTGCTACTTCGGCACCGACGTGCCGGACAAGACCCGCCTCATCTCCTGCCACTACAACGTGGAGCAGGTGCGGGACATCATCGGGGCGGACAGCCTGGGCTTTTTGGGCCTGGACCGGCTGGAGGACATCGCCCCCGACGCGAACTGCGGCTTCTGCAAGGGGTGCTTTACCGACGAGTACCCTATTGATATGCACCGTTACCGTTGAATCAGCCACATGTTTTAGTGGCTAGTAGCTAGTGATTAGTGGCTAGAAAGAAAATTTTCCCATTTAAGATTCCTCTTCTGCCGAATAGAACTGACACCAGACGACAAGCACTGCCCCCCTTGCCTCCCCTGAAAGGGGAGAAGGGCCGCCGCCCTTAGGCGGTGGCGGAGGGGTTTCACGCCGAAGCGAAGGAAAAAGGAATCAGTAGACACGCCACCGGGCTGCCGGGACCATCCGGCGGCCCGTTTTTTGCGCGAGGCCGCTGCCCGCTTTTTCCCGCTACTCCCAAAATGTGCGGTTGACAGCGGTGTTGTCCTCTGATATGCTAACCTTATCTTTTTTCGTTGTATGGCTGCATATTCAGGAGGAAGTTCCATGAAAGATCGCCGTTCCAAGCGCAGTGTTCCGGCCCGCGTTGCCCGGTGGCTGCTGCTGCTCTTTCTGCTCTATCTGGTGCTGGGGGCCACGATTCCCTTCGCCGCCCACCCGTCGGTCGGCGAGGACTACCAGGCCGCCGTGGCGGAGACGGACTACACCGGGGAGTCCCCCGGCGTGGACCGGGTCATGCTGCTGGAGGACAACGTCACCGCCCTCAACGAGCGGTTCCGCATGATTTCTCAGGCGGAGGAGCGCATCATCCTCTCCACCTTCGACTTCCGGGACGACAACAGCGGCACCGATATGGTGGCCCTGCTGTGGGAGGCGGCGGAGCGGGGCGTAGAGGTCCAGATTTTGGTGGACGGCTTTTCCGCCATGCTTCACATGGGTAGCCGGGACATCTTTGTGGCCCCGGCGGCCCATCCAAACGTGGAAATTAAGCTCTACAACTCCCTCCGCCTGTGGGACCCCTCCACCTTCAATGGGCGGCTCCACGACAAGTACCTCATCGTGGACGATGACCTGTATATTTTGGGTGGGCGGAACACCTATGATTTCTTCCTGGGGGACTACCCCACCGAGAGGCCCAACTACGACCGGGAAGTGCTGGTGTGGAACACTGGGGAGGACGTGGAAGACAGCTCCCTCCAGCAGCTGCTGGACTACTTCGACGAGGTTTGGAATCTGGACTGCTGCAAGCTCTACCGGGACAACGAGGCCAATCTGGAGAAAAAATCCGTCCAAAATGCCATTGAAGAGCTGGAAAACCACGCCCATGACCTGCGCATCGACTACTACGACAGCTTCCAGGAAGTGGACTATGAGATCTGCACCTATGAGACCAACCAAATCACGCTGCTCTCCAACCCCACCAACACCGGCGTCAAGGAGCCGGAGCTGCTCTATGCCCTGACCGAGCTGATGAAAACGGGGGAGGAGTCGGTCATTCTCCACACCCCTTACGCCGTCTGCGACCGGGCCATGTACGACAGCCTGACCCAGGTGGCCCAGGCTGTCCCCGACTTCCAGATGGTGCTGAACAGCGTGGCCAACGGCGGCAACTACCTGGCCTCCTCCGACTACCTGCGCAACAAGGGCAAGCTGCTGGACACCGGCATCTCCCTGTGGGAGTACAACGGCGGCGAGAGCTACCACGGCAAGAGCGTGGTCATTGATGACAATTTGTCGGTCATCGGCAGCTTCAACTGGGATATGCGCTCCGCCTACCTGGACACGGAGCTGATGCTGGTCATCGACAGCGAGGGGCTGAACGCCGAGCTGCGGGGGTATATGGCGGACATCCAGTCGGACTCCCTGCTGTGCCTGGACAAGACGACTTACCAGCTGACCGGCGACGCTTCCGTGCCGGAACTGACCGGAAGCAAATCTGTTGCCGTTCACATTTTGCAATTTGTCACCTGGCCGATCCGGTTTCTGCTGTAACGCCCAAAATCAGAAGTAACGCCCACGAAATACCGCCTGCGTGGCGGTGATTCGTGGGCATCTTTCGCGCCCGAAGGGAAGCGTCGGGCGGACTGCGCGCTGCCTGTCTGGATTTGGAATCATTTTGTAACTATTTGTTTCTATTTTGTAAATTGTTTTCACTTTTCCATTGCCAACCTTCCCGGAGTATGATATGATACCTGTGTTTGAAACTGAGCAAGCAGAGGTGTTATTCCCCATGAAACAAAGAGGCATTGCAATTTTACTGGCCCTGTCGATGGCGCTGTCCCTGGCGTTGACCGGATGCAGCCAGGAGTCCAGCATGATTATGGTCGGCATCGCCATGGCCGACGAGGCGTCCAGCAGCGAGGCCGGCGAGGCCATGCAGTCCGCCCTGGAAGAGAGCGGTTATACCGTAGAGCTGGCCTACGCCGAGAGTTCCGACGACCAGTCTTCGCAAATCAGCGCCATGGTGGAGGACGGCGCATCCATCCTCATCGTGGACCCGGTGGACCCGGAGGCGGCCTCTGAGACGCTGAACTCCATCACCGTGGACGTATCTGATGTGGCGGTCATCGCCTACCGGGACCCGCTGGAGGACGGCGCGGCCAATTCCTATGTGGGCCGGGACTACTACGCCATGGGCCAGCAGGAGGCGGAGCACCTGGTTGACCGGCTGCTGTTGGAGACCCGCAGCGACAGCATCACCCTGGAGATCGTAGCCGGGAAGGGCAGCAGCGCCGAGGAAGCCTTTGAAGGGGCCATGGACGTGTTGCAGTCTTATATTGACGCGGGAACGGTGGAGATCCTCTCCGGCAACACCACGGTAGAGGACTGCCAGACCGACGACGCGGCGGCCTGGGCGGAGGAGATGTTCTCCGGCCTTTACGCCGACCAGGAGCTGCGGGCCATCCTGTGCCTGGGCGAGGGCCAGGCGGTAGAGGTAGTGGATACCATCCTCACCAGCTACACCGGCACCATCTATCCCGTGGTGACCGGCTCGGACTGCACCGCCGAGACCCTGGAGTATATGAGCAACAACCTGTTGGACATGGTGTCCTACTGTGACACCGACCCGGTGGTGGAGCAGACCCTGGCGACGGTGGAGATCATTGTGGCGGGGGCCACGGTGGACGAGGAGTACCTGCTGGACAACACTGCCGTTACAACCGAGACCTATCAGGAGCTGATGGTGGACAGCGGCCTCTACACCGCCAACGACGACGGCACCTTTACCGAGAACTGATACACTGATACAACTACTAATACAACGAACTGCATCGATACGGCGGCGCAATTGCTCCTGAAAAGCGGCGCGCCGCCGTCTTTGTCTTTCGCCCTTGCATCTTTTTTTCGTGAGGGGTATAATTACGTCAGAATCCATCCTTTGAGAGGTGTTTTGCTATGGACAGTATTTTTCATCGCACCAGCGTCCGCAGCTACCAGTCCCGCCCTGTGGAGCAGGAGAAGGTAGAGCGGCTGCTCCGGGCGGCGATGGCCGCTCCCTCCGCCGGGAACCAACAGCCCTGGTCGTTTTATGTGGTCACCGACCCCGCCGTCAACGAGGCCCTGGCCGGGTGCAGCCCTTATGCTGGGTGTGCCAAGGCCGCGCCGCTGGTCATCGTTCCCTGTTACCGGGAGGCGATTTGCCGATACCCGGAGAATGCACCGCTCGACCTGAGCGCCAGCGTGGAGAACCTGCTGCTGGAGGCGGACGAGCTGGGGCTGGGCGCGGTATGGCTGGGCATCGCCCCGCTGCCGGAGCGCATGACCGCCGTGGCGGAGGTGCTGCACCTGCCGGAAGGGGAGACCGCCTTTGCGCTCGTTCCCTGCGGCTATCCCGCCGCTGCGCCCAGGGCGCAGCAGGACCGGTTTGATCCGGCGCGGGTGCGGTATGTGAAGTGAAAAGTGCAGCAAAGGGCGGTCCTTGGGGCTGCCCTTTGCTGTTTTCCTGCAAAAAGCATCTGACTTTCTGACAGATGAAGACCGCATGGTCAAAATTGACAAAACGAGAAAAAGAAGGTTGCAATTCCGGGAAGAGTGTGTTATAATATTATGTCCCAGTGTTGAGGCGCTGCACGAAGCGCACCCTCTGCGCAGGATGACCGGCGGACTCCGCCGAAAAACGCATTTCCCAAAGGACAAGAAGGAGAAAATTTATGTTGTATCTGATTCTGTCCGCCCTGCCTTTCCTGCTCGCTCTGGTGCTGATGATGAGCTTCCACTTTTCGTCCGGCAAGGCACTGGTCATTTCGCTGCTGCTGACCTGTATTCTGGTGCTGTCGGTGTGGCAGATGGATGTCCTGACGGTGGCGGGCTATTTCGTCTACGGGGTGCTCAAGTCGCTGGACCTGCTGCTTATCATCGGCGGGGCCATCCTGCTGCTGAACACCCTGAAGCAGACGGGCATCATGGTCATCATCAACAACGGTTTCAAGCGCATCTCCCCGGACCCCCGCATCCAGGCCATCATCATCGCCTACCTGTTCGGGGCCTTCATCGAGGGCGCGGCGGGATACGGCACCCCTGCGGCCCTGGCCGCCCCGCTGCTGGTGGGGCTGGGCTTTCCGCCGGTGGCGGCCTGCGTGGTGGCGCTGATCTCCAACAGTACGCCGGTGCCCTTCGCGGCGGTGGGCACCCCCATCCTCACCAACATGACCAACCTGTCCGACTACGTGACGGCTTCCGGCTCCACGGTCAGCGACTTCACCACCGCCGTCACCTGCAAGACCTGTCTCTACCTGGGGGTGGCGGGAGCGATCGTCCCCATCCTGCTGGTGGCCGCGCTGGTGCTGTGCTTCGGCGCGGGGAAGAAGCTCGTCCGCATCGTGGAGATGATTCCCTTCTGCCTGCTGGCAGCGGCCTCGTTCCTCATCCCTTACTACCTGCTGGGGACCTACCTGGGGCCGGAGTTCGCCTCCATCATCGGCTCGGTGGTGGGCCTGTTTATCACGGTTCTTGCCGCCCAGAAGCACATCCTGACCCCCCGCATGGTGTGGCATTTCCGTTACAACATCCGCAAGGAGCAGGAGCCAATGAAGCCGGACGACAGCCTGACCGCGCTGGACATGGTGAAGGCGTGGCTGCCCTACCTGATCATCGCGGTGCTGCTGCTGCTGACCCGCATCCCCGCCTTTGGGCTGAAAGCCCTGCTCAACGACCTTTCCATCCACTGGGAGAGCATTTTGGGCATCGAGGGTCTGGATTACGATTTTGCCTTGGCCTATAACCCCGGCCTGATCCCCTTCATGCTGGTGTCCCTGGGGACCATGTTCTTCAAGCGGAAGCACCTGCCGGAGCACGGCGTCAAGCTGATTTTTAAGGCCACCGGCAAGCAGCTGTTGACCATCGCCCTGGCACTCATCAGCGGCGTGGCCATGGTGCAGATCATGATCAATTCCGGCGTCAACCACTCCGGCCTGGATGGAATGCTGTCCATCATCAGCAACTTCCTGGTGGACAGCGTGGGCAAGTATTTCCCGGTCATCTCCCCGCTGCTGGGGGTGCTGGGGGCCTTCGTTTCCGGCTCCTGCACCGTTTCCGGCGTGCTGTTTGGCCCCCTTCAGTACCAGACCGCCGAGCTGCTGGGGCTTTCCACCGCCTCCATCATCGCCTTGCAGATGTCCGGCGGCGCCATCGGCAACATGATCTGTATCAACAACGTGGTAGCCGTGGCCTCCACTACCAACGCCCTCGGCAAGGAGGGGGACATCATCCGTATCAACCTGCTGCCCTGCCTGATTTACTGCGCGGGGGTGCTGGCGGTGTTCGCCGTGTTTGGGTAGACGTTGGCGAACAATTCAAGAAAAAATACAAAAACAGACCGCAGGGCTGCGGAATCATTCCACCGCCCTGCGGTCCTATTTGTTTTTATAGGAAAATGGATTTGGCGTCAGCAGGGGAGAGGCGTGGTTTCCTCACCGCTGTGCCCCATCTTTGAACAGCGACTCCGGCAGCCGCCGCACCACCTGTGCGCTGAGGATGCCGATCGCAAACCCCGCCGCAAGGCCGCTCCACCACAAAATCAGCAGGTAGTAGGACACCCGCCAGGTGCCCAGCAGCACCATGGCGATGAGGATCTGCCCCACGTTGTGGGCAATGCCGCCCGCGATGCTCACCGTCAGCATTTTGAACTTCCCGGTGCGTTTCAGCAAAATCATCACCGCGCCGGAGAGCAGCCCTCCCGCGGCGGCGTACATCAGACTAAAGGCATTGCCGAAGGTCATGGACACCAGCAAAATTCGCAGCAAATTGATGATGATGGCGTCCCGGTCGCCCATGCGGTACAGGGCCACCATCACCACCAGGTTGGTCAGCCCCAGCTTGACGCCGGGGACGGCGAAAAACGCCGGCACCAGCGACTCCACATAGCTCAGCACCAGGGCCAGCGCGATGAGCAGGCCGTATTGGGCCACCCGTCTGGTTTTCATCCTCTCACCTCCGTCATTTAGCCACCGCGTCCAGCGCCTGCTCGTCCTCGCCGCTGATCTCCACCACCACCCGGTTGGGCAGACAGATGAGGCTGTCCCCGGCGTAGCGGATTTTGCCCTGCTTGACGCAGAGCTGGTCGGGGCAGTCGGCCTCTTCCATGTGGACGGCGCCGTCCTCGATGACCACAAGGTTGGTGGTGACGCCGTCCTCGTCCTGGACGGCATAGGTGGCATCCTCGTCCAGGGGGAGGGTGGCGATGACCTCGTTGTCCTGGCGGATGGTGACGGTCAGGCCGTCGGTCTGGCCGGTCATCCGGGACAGCAGCACGAAGGCCGTCAGCCCCAGCCCCACCAGCACCAGCGCGCCCAGCAGGAGAAGGTCATATCGTTTTTTGGGGGGCGTTTTATCTTCGCGCATAAAGGAACTCCTTTTATGATGAAAGCTGACGGGGAATCTGCCGGGTTAGTCTTGGCTACCTCCGCTGCCTCTTAGTGTAACGGAAAAAGAGGCGCAATGCAAGAGGGGGGTGCGTGATTTTCAAGGCATTTTTTCAAGGTAGCGGGCGGGAACTGCCTCTGTCAGCCACACGCCGTTGACGCTCCGGTAGAACCGAAAACCGTCCGCGTACATTTTGCCGCTGTGGACCCGGTACACCACCGGCTTGCCGTGACGCTGGCCCACCGTTTTCGCCGTGGCGTAATCCGCCGAGAGGTGGACGTACAGCCGGGACATGGGCAGCAGCCCCTGGGCATCGATGGAGGCGGTGGACTGCCGCCCCGTCCCGTGATAGAGGACTTCCGGCGGCGTTACCTCCTCCAGTTCCACGTCCACCGGGACGGAGTGGCCCTGGTTGGCCCGGATGAGGGTCTTGTCCCCGTTAAAGGAGTACCGCTGTTTTGCGTCCTCCCGGACGATTTGTTCCAGCGTTTCCATCGTCAGGGGATGGGTGTGGCTGACCCCGGCGATCAGCGCGTCTACCTCCGCCCAGCCGTGTTCGTCCAGGGTGATGCCGATGAGCTCCGGCTCGTGGCGCAGAATGAGACTCAGATACTTGCTGGTGCTTTTGAGAGACATACGTTCACCTTCCGTCTGTGCTGTCAGCGACGCCAATTTAGCGCGAAACCCGGAAAAAGAGCCGGGAAGCGAGAGGCTTTGTGCTTGACTGATTTGGGACGATAGTTTATGCTATCATTATTAAGGGAAAAAAGCAAGATTATCTGATTGAGAAACAAAAAACGAGAGAGGGAATTTCAAATGCCACAGCTGAGCAAACGAGTAGGAACCTTCACTGATTCGGTCATCCGGCGCATGACCCGCATCAGCGACCACTACGGGGCCATCAACCTGTCCCAGGGCTTCCCGGACTTCGACCCGCCAAAGCCCATTTTGGACGCGCTGGCAAAGGCCGCCTACGCCGGGCCCCACCAGTATTCCATCACCTACGGAGCCGAGAACTTCCGCCAGGCTCTGGCGGAGAAGCAGGGCAGAGCCATCGGCAGAACCATCGACCCGGAGACGGAGATCGTCGTGACCTGCGGCGGCACCGAGGCCATGATGTGCGCCATGATGACGGTGTGCAACCCCGGCGACAAGGTGCTGGTGTTCTCCCCCTTCTATGAGAACTACGGGGCGGACGCCATTCTGTCCGGGGCGGAGCCGATTTACGTTCCCCTGGTTCCGCCGGAGTACAACTTCGACATTTCGCTGGTGGAGGACGGCTTCCGGCAGGGGGCCAAGGCCATCGTGGTCTGCAACCCCTCCAACCCCTGCGGCAAGGTGTTCACCGAGGAGGAGCTGCTGGCCATTGGCAGGCTGGCGGTGCAGTATGACGCCTATGTCATCACTGACGAGGTCTATGAACACATGGTCTACGCCCCCAACCACCACACCTGTATGGCAGCTCTGCCGGGGATGTATAATAATACCATCACCTGCAACTCCCTCTCCAAGACCTATTCCATCACCGGCTGGCGGCTGGGCTACCTGATCGGGCCGGCAGAAGTGGTGGAGAACGCCAAAAAAGTCCATGACTTCCTGACCGTGGGCGCGGCCGCGCCCTTGCAGGAGGCGGCCACCGTGGGTCTGCGGTTCGACCAGAGCTATTACGATGCCCTGCGGGAGACCTACACCCAAAAGCGGGATTTCTTCCTGGCGGGGCTGGACCGGGCGGGGCTGAAACACAACGTCCCCCAGGGGACCTACTTCGTCATGGTGGACATCCAGGAGTTCCTTGACCTACCCATGTTCGCCGGATACACCGATTTGCAGTTCTGCGAGTGGATGATCCAGCACGTGGGCGTGGCGGCGGTGCCCGGCTCCAGCTTTTTCCGGGAACCCATCAACAACTACATCCGGCTCCACTTCGCCCGAGAGGAATCTACCCTGGAGGAGGTCAGTCGGCGGCTCACCAAAATGGAGGCGCTGGTCAGATGAACCAGGTGTTTTTCTGCAACTACTCCGTGGGGGAGCGGGTCTACGACAAAGTTCCTGACGTGTGCGCGCCCTACGGCTCCCGCGTGCTGCTCATCGGCGGGGAGAAGGCGCTGGCCGCCGCTGGGGATGCGCTGCCCGCCGCCCTCCGGGGCAGCGGGCTGGACATTGTGGACACCGTGGTTTTTGGCGCGGACTGCACCCTGGAAAACATTCACCGCTGGGCGGCCCGCGCAAAGGCGCTCTCGGCGGATATGATTTTCGGCATGGGCGGCGGCAAAGCCCTGGACACCGCCAAGGGCGCGGCCTGGGAGGCGGGCTTGCCCGTCTTTACCTTCCCCACCATCGCGGCTACCTGCACCGCCTACACCGCCCTGTCTGTGGTCTACCGCAGCGACGGCAGCTTCGACCACTTTTATTACTATGACCGCCCACCCCGGCACTGCTTCATTCAGCTGGAGGTCATTGCCAACGCCCCAGCGGAGTACCTGCGGGCGGGGATGGGGGACACCATCGGCAAGCACTTTGAATGTCACTTCGCGGCGCGGGGGGACGAGCTGGCCCACAGCTCCGCCCTGGGCCGGGAGATCAGCAACCTGTGTTACCAGCCCCTGCGGGAGTACGGCGTCCGCGCCCTGAACGACTGCCGCAGCCACCGGGTCACTTACGCCCTGGAACAGGCGGTGCTGGCGGTCATCGTCAGCACCGGGCTGGTGTCCCTGCTGGTGCTGGACGACTACAACTGCGCCATTGCCCACTCCGTCTATTACGGTCTTGTGCTGCTGCCGGGCTTCGAGGAGGCCAATCTTCACGGCAATGTGGTGGCCTACGGGGTGCTGGTGCAGCTGGCGGTGGACGGCGATTTAGCGGAGGCCACCCGGCTGAAAACACTGCTGCAAGGGCTGGGTATCCGTACCACCCTGGCGGAGATGGGTGTTCCCCTGGACCGGGAGGCCCTGGCCCCGGTGCTGCGGGAGACAGTGACCGGCCCGGACATGGAACACATACCCTATCCGGTGACTGAGGAGATGATTTATTCCGCAATGGAATTGGTCGAGAAACTATAAAGGAGAAAAGACACGAGAGAAAAGAGCGTAACCACCAAAAACCTGCTGAAATTTATTTTCGGCTCCGCCTTCGGCATTATGATGTTCCTGGTCCCCATCCCCCAGGGGGACAGCTTCACCACCCTGCTGGACTACCTCAAAACCTTCCTGAAAAACCTGTTCGGCGGGTCTCTGCCCTATGTTCTGATGGTTTTGATGATCATTTCCGGCGTGCTGACCCTGTACAACTTCATCTGCAAGCCTGATTGGATGCAAAAGAACAACTACCTGAAAAAGGGCTTTTCCGCCACCCCCTTCTACCTGGTCTCCAAGGAACTGGGCATGGTCATCGCCTGCATGGTGGTGCTGGGCTTCGGCCCGGAGTGGATCCTCTCGGCGGACACCGGCGCGTCTATGGTGGACCTGTGCGGCACCCTGGTCTGCATCGTGCTGAGCTTTAGCTTCCTGATGCCCTTCCTGACGGACTGCGGCATTATGGAGTTCTTTGGCGTGATTCTGCGCCCGGTGGTCAACCCCCTGTTCAAGGTGCCGGGCCGGGCCTCCATCGACCTGATTGCCTCCTGGTTCGGCGCGTCCAACGCCGCCGCCATCCTGACCCGGGAGCAGTACATGCGGGGCTTCTACACCAAGCGGGAAGCCGGGTATATCATGACCAACTTCTCCCTGGTGTCCATCCCCTTCTGCCTGCTGGTGGCCACCACTGTGGGCATTTCCAACCTGTTCCCCGCGTTCTATCTCAGCATCTGCATCACCGGCGTGGTGCTGGCGGTCATCATCGCCCGCATCCCGCCCATCCGCACCCTGCCGGACACCTACCAGGAGCAGGTGGGCCAGCAGCTGGTGGAGGACGTACCCCCGGAGAAGGGCCGCCTGGCCTACGCGGTAGAGCTGGGCTGCAAGCGGGCGGAGAGCTTCCACCTCAGAAACATTCTGGAAGGCGGCCTGGAGGTGGTCGTGGGGATGCTCTTTGACCTGATCCCCATCGTCATCTCCTGGGGCACTGTGGCGCTTATCATCGCCACCTACACCCCGGTCTTTGACTGGCTGTCCTACCCCATGCGGCTGTACCTCCAGCTGTTCGGCGTGGCGGAGGCGGCGGTGGTGGCCCCGGCCACCCTGGCGGGCTTTATGGATATGTTCATCCCCGCCCTGCTGATCGGCGGGGTGGAGTCGGTCAAGACCAAGTTTATCATCGGCGCCCTGTCCCTGGTGCAGATCATCTACCTGACTGAGGTGGGTACCATCATCATCAAGAGCGAAATTCCCCTGAACCTGTGGAAGCTGTTTGTCATCTTCCTGGAGCGCACCCTCATCGCCATTCCCATTCTGGTGCTGCTTGCCAACCTGTTCGTGGGGTAAGGCCCTTGCCGATTTTTGGCTAAAAGCAAAAAAGAAGGCTCTCCCAAAACGGGAAAGCCTTCTTTTTTGTGTGAGTTTGGTCGAGTACCTGTCAAAAACAAGCTCAAAGGCTGCCCTTGGTGGACAGCACATCCTGAATCCGTTCATCATACTGGGTGGCCTGATCCAGCGCCTTGGCGAAGGCCTTGAACATGGCCTCCATGATGTGGTGGTCGTTTTCGCCGTAAAGCACCTTGATGTGCAGGTTCATGGCGGCGGAGTAGCTGACGGCGTAGAAAAATTCTTTTGCCATCTGGGTGTCCATGCCCCCCACGCTCTGGGCGGTGAAGCCCCCGTCAAAGACCAGATAGGGCCGTCCGCTCAGGTCCACTGCGCAGAGCACCAGAGCCTCATCCATGGGCAGGAGACAGCTCCCATAGCGGCGGATGCCCTTTTTGTCCACCGCCGCCTGGCGGATGGCGGTCCCCAGCACAATGCCGGTGTCCTCGATGGAGTGGTGGCAGTCCACCCAGGTGTCGCCGTCGCAGTCCACCGCCAGGTCGAACAGGCCGTGGCGGGCGAAGCCGTCCAGCATATGGTCAAAAAACCCAATTTTCGTGTGAAGGTCGCTCTTGCCCGTGCCGTCCAGGTTTAGGGTCACGCTGATTTTGGTCTCTTTGGTGTTGCGTTCCACCGTTGCGGTTCGTTCCATGGAAATTGTCCTCCTGTTCTGTTATTTACCGTCCTCCCGGCACAAACAGCACGCTCTTCCGCACGGGTTTTCCTGTCGGTTCCGGTGTGGCGGTGTTCTTGATCCAGGTCGGCTGGTTGCGGTGTTTGACGCCTGAGACCAGACCCATAATAACGTAGTTGGTGATGATGGAGGTGCCGCCCAGGCTGAAGAAGGGCAGCGTCAGGCCGATGGTAGGCAGGATATAGAGGCACATACCAATGTTGATGCCCACCTGGGCGATGAACATCCCGGCGAAGCCGAAGCACATCAGAGAGGAAACGGTGTCCGGCGCGGTGACGCCCACATAAATGCACCGGAGAATGATGGCGGTCAGGATGCCGATGACCAGCAGCGCCCCCATCAGCCCCCACTCCTCGCAGCAGGAGGAGAAGATGAAGTCGTTGAACCGCTGGGACAGCTTGTTGTTAATGGTGGACTGGGTCATTGCTCCCTGTAAATACCCCTGCCCGGTGAGACCGCCGGAGCGGATGGCCAGCAGCGAGCGACTCTGCTGGAACCCTGCGCCCAGGGGGTCGTAGTCGTGGTCGAGGCAGCAGAGAATGCGCTTTTTCAGATAGTTTTCGTCGGGCAGGTAGTTCCACAGCCGGTACCCGGCGTAGCCGATGACGGCGAAGCCCGCCGCGAACCACAGGGGGTGCAATCCCCCCACCCACAGCATGACGGCGAAAATGGCCACGTAAATCAGGCAGGTACCCGCGTCGCTGGAGATGACGTAGATCAGCCCCACGAAGTACAGCAGCGCCACGCAGAACAGCATCACCGAAATGATGTTGTTCATCCGCTTCTTTTCCTTGATATACGAGATGAGCTGGGCGAAGAGGATGGTAAAGACGATTTTGTCCATCTCGGCGGGCTGGAGGGTGAAGGGGATCAGCGGCAGGGAGATCCAGGCCCGGTTGCCCATGTCGTCGCCGGTGCCCAGGGGGATGAGCAGCAGCAGGAAGATGGTGGCTCCCGCCAGCAGCCATTTCCACTTGCTGCAAATCATCTCCAGATCCAGCTGGCTGACCACGAAATAGAGCACGATGCCGATGCACATGGCGATGGCCTGTTTCGCCGCGGAGGAGTGCAGACTGGCCTTGTAGCGGGTCGCGGAGTAGATGAGTACGATGCCAAATAAATTGGCGGCGACACAGAGAGAGAGGAGAATATGATCGGCCTGTTTCAGAGCGTCCAGCACCAAATCACGGAGCGCAGACATGACGCCACCTCGTTTTCTTTTGAGATTGGTTCACATTCTACCACAGAACGGGGATTCTGTAAAGGCGGCGGCGCAGAATTTGCCCCATTTGCCCGTCTCGCGCCCATTGGTGGTGGAAACCGCCCGGCAAATGTGTTACAATGGCGGCAGCGACAAAATGCCCGAAAGAGGGGAGAGAGACTGTATGAACCGACGCGCCTTCCGCACCGCCGCCGTGACGGCGCTGCTGGCCGCGCTGCTGGCGGCGGGGCTGGTTTTGAACGTGAACACCGGCACAGTGGACATCCCGCCCGCCGAGATTTTCGCCCTGCTGGGGAGGGGCCTGCGGCTGCGGGTGCTGGCGCTGCTGGAACCCAGTCGGTACAGCGGGGCGCTGGCTGAATTCCTGACCGGTACCACCGAAGCGCGGGTGGTGTTTTCCATCCGCTTGCCCCGGCTGTTGCTGGCGGCGGTGCTGGGAGGCGCGCTGGCGGTATCCGGGTTCCTGCTCCAGACGTTCTTCCGCAACACCATCGCGGGGCCGTTCGTGCTGGGCATTTCCTCCGGCGCGAAGATGCTGGTGGGAATCACCATGATTTTCCTGCTCAAAGACATTTCCACCATGAACTCCGGCGTGATGGTGCTCTCGGCCTTCGCCGGGTCGCTGCTGGTGACGGGGGTGGTGCTGCTCTTCGCCCAGCGGGTGCGCAATATGTCCATGCTGCTGGTCATCGGCATTATGGTCAGCTACCTCTGCGGCGCGGTGACGGATTTCTGCGTCACCTTTGCCGATGAGCACAACGTTGCCAACCTGACCAGCTGGTCCATGGGCAGCTTCTCCGGGGCCAGCTGGAGCGCGGTGGGATTTTCCGCCGCCATCTGCCTGCCCTGCCTGGCGCTGGCGTGGCTGCTGGCTAAGCCCATCGGGGCCTACGCCCTGGGGGAGGGCTACGCCCAGAGCCTGGGCATCCACGTCCGGGCCTTCCGGGTGTGCCTGATTTTGCTGTCCAGCCTGCTCTCCGCCTGCGTCACTGCCTTCGCCGGGCCAATTTCCTTTGTGGGCGTCGCCATTCCCCACATCACCAAAAGCCTGCTGAACACCTCCCGCCCGGCGGTGGTCATCCCCCTGTCCTTCCTGACCGGGGCGGTGTTCTGCGTCTACTGCGACCTGCTGGCCCGTACCGCCTTCGCGCCCACGGAGCTGGCCATCAGCACTGTGACCTCGGTGTTCGGCGCGCCGGTGGTGATCTACATGATGGTAAAGCGAAGGGGGCGGGAGCAATGAGCTATTTCGAGACGGAAAACCTGGCCGTGGGCTACCACGGAACGATTCTCATCCACGGCATCAATATTACCCTGCAAAAGGGACAGATTCTTACCTTAATTGGCCCAAACGGGGCGGGAAAGTCCACCATTTTGAAGTCCATCACCCGCCAGCTGCGGACGATCAGCGGCAGCGTCTGCGTTCAGGGGCGGGACGTCCACCGGTGGAGCGCCAGGGAGCTGGCGAGCCACCTGGCGGTGGTGCTGACCGACCGGGTCAACCCGGAGCTGATGACCTGCCGGGAGCTGGTGGCTCTGGGCCGCTACCCCCACACCAACGCCGTGGGAAAACTGACGGCGGAGGACCGCCGCAAGGTGGACGAGGCCCTGGCCCTGGTGGGCGGAGCGGACCTGGCGGAGCAGGAGTTCTCCACCCTCAGCGACGGCCAGAAGCAGCGGATGCTGCTGGCCCGGGCCATCTGCCAGGACACGGAAATCATTGTGCTGGACGAACCCACCGCCTACCTGGACATCCGCTATAAGGTGGAGCTGCTGGACGTGCTGCGCCGCCTGGCACGGGAGAAGGGAACGACCATCCTGCTCTCCCTCCACGAGATCGACCTGGCCTATAAGGTCTCCGACCAGCTGGTGTGCGTCAAGGGGGACACCATCTCCCGCTACGGACCGCCGGAGGAGGTGCTGGCGGGGGACGCCGCCCAGCGGCTCTACGACATGGAGCGGGGCAGCTATGAACCCCTCTTTGGCAGCGTGGAGCTGCCCCGCCCGGAGGGAGCCCCCCAGGTGTTCGTCGTAGGCGGGGCGGGGTACGGTGTGCCTGTCTACCGCCGCCTCCAGCGGGAGCAAATCCCCTTCGCGGCGGGGATTTTGTTCGAAAACGACGTGGATACCCCTGTGGCCCGTGCGCTGGCGGCGGAGGTGTTCACCGCTCCGGCCTTCGAGCCGGTCTCCGAGGAAATTTTTGCTGCCGCCAGAGACGCCCTGCTGCGCATCGGTGCGGTGCTGGACGCCGGTTGCCCCATGGGGGCGTTCAACCGGTGCAACGGGCGGCTGCTGGAGGCGGCGAGAGCGGCCGGAGTGCCTGTGTTCACCGGCGTGGGCGAGTTGATAGGGAGAGAACAATGAGCGTGGCCGCCGTTATATTTTTCGCATTGGCGGCAATTTGGGGTTGCAATCTGTCAAAGTTTCCGTTATAATAAAGTGCGATGCCGGTGTGTTGGAATTGGTAGACGAGGTGGACTCAAAATCCATTACCAGCGATGGTGTGCGGGTTCGAGTCCCGCCACCGGCACCAAGAACGCCGCAGAGCAATGTGATATAGTCCCCTTAGAGTAGACACTCGAAAAAGCAAAATTTCGAGGCAAC
>JAJQAS010000291.1 GCA_021203685.1 Clostridiales bacterium
CCATGCAAAAGATTATCATTTCCGGCTGCAACGGCAAAATGGGCCAGGTGGTGGAGTCCATCTGCGCCGCCGATGGGGAAATTGAAGTGGTGGCCGGTTTCGATGTGAACCAGGCCCCCCGTCCCTACCCCGTCTACGTCTCTCCCGCCAACTTCACCGGCGAAGCGGACGCGGTCATTGACTTTTCCAGTCCCAAGGCGCTGAACGGCCTGCTGGCCTTCTGCCTGGAGCGGAAGGTGCCCGTGGTGCTGGCCACCACCGGCTACTCCCAGGAGCAGCTGGCCCAAATCGACGAGGCCGCCAAGGTCATCCCCGTGTTCCGCAGCGGCAACATGTCTCTGGGCATCAATGTCCTGCTGGAGCTGGTGAAAAAAGCCGCCGCCATCCTGGGGGACAGCGTGGACATCGAAGTGGTGGAGCAGCATCACAACCGCAAGGTGGACGCCCCCTCCGGCACGGCGCTGATGATTGCCGACGCCGCGGCCTCCGCTCTGGATTACGACGTGGACTACACCTGTGACCGCCACGAGCGGCGCACCCCCCGGCCCAAGAACGAAATCGGCATCAGCTCCGTTCGGGGCGGCACCATTGTGGGTGTCCACGAGGTCATTTTCGCCGGGCGGGACGAAATCATTGAAATCAAACACACCGCCATGAGCCGGGAGATTTTCGCCAACGGCGCGGTGCGCGCCGCCAAATTCCTGGCCCGGCAGCAGGCCCCCGGCCTTTACAACATGGAACATCTGGTTTCCGAATCGGAATAAAGGAAGTGTGACCTATGAGCAACATCAGTAAAATCACCTACACCAACGACATGACCCTGATTTCTCTGGCGGCGCTGCCCTGCGACAGCAAGGCCGTGGCCGACGTGCTGACCGCCTGCGCAGACAAGGGCATCAACGTGGACATGATTTCCCAGACCGCCCCCAAGGGCGGGCGGCTGAGCCTGAGCTTCTCCATCTCGGACGACTCCCTGGCCGACGCGCTGACCGTGCTGGGCACCCTCCGCGCTCAGCACCCCGACATGGCCCCGGAAATTCTGCCCGGCAACTGCAAGCTGGCCTTCTACGACGAGAACATGGTGGCCACCCCCGGCGTGGCGGCGAAGGTGTTCTCCCTGCTGTCTCAGGCGGGGGTGCAGGTCATGCTGGTGACCACCTCCGACTGCGACATCTCCATGCTGGTCCCCGCCCATATGCTCTCCGACGCCCGGAACGTGCTGGCGGAGGCGTTTGGCCTGACCCCGGTTGAGGTCGCGTTTTAACGTAAGCGAGACAACGAAGCTGTAACCCCGGAGGTGGTTCCATATGGCGAAAAAACTGACTGTGGCAGAATTGAAAAAATGCCTCCGGGATACGTCCTGGAACCAGCTGGAGGGGATGATTTGCGCCCTGTACCGGGACAGCGACCAGGCAAAGCTCTATTTCAACTCCGTGTTTAACCCGGAGGCGGCGGAGAGCGAACTGCTGGACGGCTACGAAAAGAAGCTGGCTCACTGCTTTATCATCAGCAATCCCCGCAGCCCGGATACGCGGGAGGGGAAGCGCCTGGTACGGGAAGCGGAAAAGCTGGGCAGCACGCGGGTCGCCCTGAAGGTTATGCTGCGCTTCGTGGAGATGGGAACTGAGTTTACCGTCATCTACGGGGACATCGACGCGCCGTTTTATGACAGTCTGACGAATGTGTTCGGCCGATTTGTGGCGCTGCTTAACTCCACCGATGAGGAAACTTATGCGGAGCTGGCGCACAGAATTGACCGGGTCGTTGCGGCGTCCTCTGGCATTGGTTGGGGATTCTCGGACGAAATGAAAACGCTGCACGGCGAAATTCACTGGGCAGACGAGGCGGAACCATGAAGTGGGACGAGCTGGAAGCCAGCTGTAAAGCCTGCACCAGCTGCAAGCTGTGCGAAAAGCGGCACAACGTGGTCTTTGGGGATGGCAATCCCCAGGCCGAGATCATGTTCATTGGGGAAGGCCCCGGCGAACAGGAAGATTTGAGCGGCGTCCCATTTGTGGGGCGGGCGGGCCAGCTGCTCACCGATATGCTGAAGATCATCGACCTGGACCGCTCCCAGTACTACATCACCAACATCGTCAAGTGTCGCCCGCCGGGGAACCGTGACCCGGAGAGCGCCGAGCAGGACGCCTGTATGGGCTACCTCCGCAGCCAGGTGCGGATGATAAAGCCCAAAATCATCATCTGCCTGGGGCGCATCGCCGCCATGCGGCTCATTCGCTCGGATTACCGCATTACCCGGGAGCACGGCCAGTGGGTGAAAAGCGGCCCCTTCTGGATGACCGCCATCTACCACCCCTCCGCGCTGCTGCGGGATTTGAACAAGCGCCCGGAGACCTTCGACGACCTGATGTCCATTCAGGAAAAAATCCGGGAGGTGTGTACCCACACCTACCCGGAGCAAAAATAAGACAAAACGGGGCCGTACCACAGCAGCACTTGTGGTACGGCCCTTTTATCATTGGAGTGGAAAGCCTGTACTTTGTTGCGTCAGATGCGCACACATATCGTCGAGCACTATCCCCTCTTGCCTCCCCTGAAAGGGGAGGAGGGCCGCCGCCTTTAGGCGGTGGCGGAGGGGTTTCTTTTCGCAGCCTTTCACGCGCACGCTTGAGGTTACGAACTACTCGACGCTCAGCTCCGTGGCGGAGAGGATAGCGGTGCTCTCGCCGCCCTCCGGCACCTCGTAGGTGATGGTCACCCGGTCGCCTTCGTTGAGGATGACCGCCTCCTCCGCCTGGGCGGCGCTGATGGCATAGTAGCTGTCGCCGTCCTCCAGCAGGAGGTAATAGTAGGTGTTGCCGCTGATAACGGCAGAGCGAATTTCTACCACGACCCCGGAGACGGTGGCAGTGTCTGCCTCGATCTCCTCCACCGGGTCCTCCACGTTGATGCCGTTCTCGATGAGCAGTTCCTCATAGTTGGCCTGGCACTCGGCCACGGTGGAGCCGGTGGCCGTCACCTGGTAATCGGACACGTTGACCATGGCGTACATCTTCACCAGGGCGGCGCTGTCCTTCAGCGCCATGAAGTAGGTGGGCTGGTCGGAGATGTTGAGCAGGATGGGGAAGGTGGCGGAGTAGTTCAGGTGCTGCACCGCGCCCTCGGCGCTGCTCATGGCGGAGTACTCCTCCGCGCCGGTGATGTTGTAATACTTGGCCTCTTTGGTGCGCTGGTTCACCAGAATAAAGCCCACGTTGGACTCGTCGGAACCGGCGGAGGTAATGCCGGTGTACATATATACATCGTCGTTCAGGGCGATGTAGTTATAGCCCTCGGTGGTGGTGGTGACGCCCTTCTGTCCCAGCCAACTGTTCAGCCAGCCGTTGACCAGCGCGCCCCGGTAGTTGTACTGGGTGATGATGGTGCTGGCGCTGTACACCCGGTCCACCCAGCTGGGGACTTCCTCGTAGTATTCGCACTCGCCGGTGACGGCGTTGACCAGCACCGCGCCCTTCACGTCTACGCCGCCGAACAGTCCGATGGTGCGCACCTCCCGGGAGCAGACCCACCAGGGATTCCCGTCGTCGTCGATCTCAAAGTTTACGTCCCCAAACATAAAGGTGGGGTAGTTGAACCGCAAGTGGCGGTACAGGTTCCGGTTGAAGTGCTCACAGTCAGAGTACTTGATGCCCTCCTCCAACTGCACCAGCTCGGCTTCCTGGGTGACCATGTTGACCACGATATACCCCGGCAGACCCTCGCTCCGGTTGTTGAACCACTTGATGATGTCGCCGTACTCCAGCGGGGAGACCCGGACGGGCTGCTCGTTGTAGTTGATTTGGGAGTAGTTGTCGCTGACCTCGAACTGAGAGACCAGGTTGGAGTTGGAGCTGATGTTGCCCAGGGCGCGCTTGCCCAGCTGGATGGCTGAGTCCTCGTCCAGCATGGGAATTTCACTGTAGGAGATTTGCGCCACGTCCTCGGTGAAGTCGCCGGTCTCCACCTGGAGCAGATTGTAGTAAGCTTTCGCGTGGAAGATGGGCATGGAGATGAGAGAACCCACCAGCCCCACCGCCATGCACAGGGCGATGATGATCACCGGGACGCTCATGATGTCCCGGATGCCGTGGGCGAAGGCTGCTTTCTGTTTGTGGACGGAAAACCCCCGGTTGATGTGAATGACGCCGTTGCCGTCCTGCTCAAAAAGCGGCTCCGCATTAGACCGCTGTTCCTGCTGACCGTCCTTCTTCGCCGGGGAGAGGATGGCCCGTGCCACCAGGAAAATGACGCACAGCACGATGATGAACGTATACAGGTCGTAGGACTTGGGGTTCAGCGGCGGCAGCGCCACATAGTAATACAC
>JAJQAS010000294.1 GCA_021203685.1 Clostridiales bacterium
AAAAGCAAATTACAAAAGCATGATACATCGTTGACATTTGGGTTCTACCAAACTATAATTACGTTGGTTGATTGGACGGGAGTGATTGCTCTACAGTATACAGTCCTAACAGATTATGGAGGCCAAACCGGATAAAGCGAGGATTATGAAATGAACTGGAACCATTTCACATTTATAGACTTATTCGCTGGAATAGGAGGAATAAGGCTTGGCTTTGAGAGCGTGGGTGGAAAATGTGTTTTCTCCAGTGAATTTGATGAAGACGCTTGTAAAACCTATGTAGCAAATTTCGGAGAACATCCAGCAGGAGATATAACCAAAATTGACGCCAAAACAATACCAGATTTTGATATACTATTGGCTGGATTTCCTTGTCAGGCTTTTTCTATTATTGGGAAAAAAGAAGGCTTTGCGAATGAAACCTGTGGAACGTTGTTCTTTGACATAGAGAGAATATTAAGAGAAAAAATGCCAAAGGCGTTTATGCTTGAGAATGTGCGAAATTTAACTGCACACGACTCTGGTAGGACATTTCAAATAATAATATCGCATTTAGAAGCGTTAGGCTATCATGTCTATTCAAAAGTACTTAATGCGTTGGATTTTGGGGTTCCCCAAAGGAGAGAGCGGATAATTATTGTTGGTTTCCTTGACGATGTTTTTTTTGAATTTCCTAAACCTGTCGCAATGTCAGAGCGAAAGACACTTAACGACATATTAGAAACAAATGTTGATAAAAAGTATTACGTTAGAGATGAAATACGAATTTCAAGATTAAATCGTCTAAAAGATTTGAATTACCCGCGACCCTATATCTCTCATGAGAATATGGCCGGTTCAATAACTCCACACCCGTATTCATCGGCTTTGCGGGCTGGTGCGTCTGCAAATTATATACTCATCAATGATGAGCGTAGACCTACTGAACGAGAATTGCTCAGATTACAAGGTTTTCCTGACAGCTATAAAATAGTCGTCCCATATGGAAAAATAAGAAAGCAGACAGGAAATTCTGTTGCTGTTCCAATGATAAAGGCAGTCGCAAGGAAAATGATTGAAGCATTAAAAATGTATGAGCTTATGGAGGTATATGACTATGGAAAGACGACCATGTCTAAGGGATTCAAGGAATTTAACAACACAAACGCTTTATCCGCTGAACGTATTTCCAGAAGAACTCATCAATAAAATAGGTGGTTATCTTGTCTATTTAATTTATATCGGGAGAAAAGATATTTCTGGAAGTGATTGGGGCGATGCTTTTGCCGATGCTATAAACGGTCGACATCTTGATTCTCCTGTAGGTATAGCAGACGTTGTCCTGGATAGAAATTGCTGGTCGATGAAAACAGTCAAGGCAAAGTCACCTTTTTCAAGCAGAAGCGTAAGATTGATAAGCGGAAGATGTTCGCCCGATTATTCATATGGTATAACAGACCCGCATAAGGATGTTCAAAAAACGGGCGAGGCAGTTTTGAATATATGGAATGAGCGCATAAATATTGCAACCGACCATTATAGCAGAGTGAGAACTGCTATTTTAGTGAGAAGCTACGACCTGCTATCATACCGTCTTTTTGAAGAGGAAACGCAACGATATAGAACTACGGATTATCATTGGAAAGTTAATTCAAACGGCAATTTAGTCGGGCTGAACAGAGCTGGGAAAATATGCTTTACTTGGCAACCTCACGGTTCGCAATTTACTATCCACACAGAGGTTCCAGATGGAGCCGTAAAGTTCTGTATAAAGCAACCTCCAATGCTGAAAAAAGATGACGTGTTAAACAGCATACATTTTGACGAAAGTTGGATAACAATATTGTAATGTGCTGAAAAGCCGCTTACCGTGAAATATCGGTAAGCGGCTTTCAGTACATTAAAGTGCCAAATCGGTTTGGTTGCTTTTTGTTACCCGTGAGCGAACCGCAGGCACTAACGGCTTAACAGCTCCCCTTACCCCGCGTTGAACAGCGCGGAAAGGGTGTCCTCGTGCTCCTGGAAGATCTCCAGCAGGAAGGTGTTCCAGTGCCGGGCGTCCTGAGTGGAGCTGCCGAACACATAGTCCTCCTGGCCGTAGTCGATGACATCGAAGCCGGGCATGGCCTTGCTGGCCCCCGCCGTCCGGTAGGAGACGGCGTCCGCCAGGGAGAAGGAGACGCTGGTCACGTCGCTGCAATCCACCCAGCTGCTCAGGTCGGTGCCGGTGGCCTCGGTGGCGGTGCCGTTGGCGGTCTGGGCCTCAGCGGCGGGGGTCTCCACCGCCACGCCGTCCGCGTACTCGGCGTACATCTGGTCCACATAGAGGGAGAAGGAGCTGCTCAGCACCTCAGAGGGCACGTGGCCGCCGTCCCACTGCCACTCGATCTCACAGTCGGTGCCGCTGTTCAGCCAGGCCAGCTGGAGGTTCAGGGAGGTGAACATGGACATATCGCCCTCAGAGGCCCCCATGACGATGCGGGTCCAGGCGGGGCTTTCCGTCCCCTCGTCGCCGATATAGTTCAGCGGGTTGTAGAGAGAGACGATGTTGTTGCCGTACTCGTCCCCTTCTTCGATCTCCGCGATGTCGGCGGCGTAAGCCTCCACCATCTCCTCATAGGTGGAGTAGTTGGCGGAGTCGGTGCTGCTGCCCGCGGCCTGGGTGGTGCCCGCGTCGGGGGTGCCCACGTCCATGGTGTCGCCCGCGCTGTCCACGTTTTCGTTCTGGGTGGCGGCGTCCGCGCCGCCGGTCTGGTCGGGCAGGTCGCCGCCCATGTCACTGGGCATCTCGCCGTCCAGGTCGCTGGAGAGGCTGCTGCTGTCGGCGTCGAAGTCGCCGCCCATGCCGCCTCTGCCGCCGCCGGAGGGCAAGTCAGCCGTGTCGATGTCGCCCAGCGCGCTGATGTCCGCACCATCAGGCATATCATCAGCGTCAGGCATTTCATCCACGTCGCCGTCATGGGCGAAGTCCGCCGCGCCGTTCATGCCGCTGGGCAGGTCGCCCGTCTTGCCGCCGCTGGAGCTGGCTGCATACCGCCCCTCCAGGAAGGCTGCCGCCTTGTCCTCGGTGGTCATGGCAGCCACTTCCTCGTCGGAGAGGGCGTTGCCGTCCTCGTCAAACCAGGTCCAGCCGCTGGTATAGTCCAGATTGTCCAAATACCACTGGAGGTTGGAGACGAACTCCGCCAGGTACAGGTCGAGATAGCTGCCGCCGTAACCGTTGGTGTCGGCGTATAGCTCCTCGTCGTACTCGATGGTCAGGGCGACGGTGCTGGTCAGTTCGCCGTCCCCGTCCAGGTCAAAGCCCACGTCGGCCTCGTCCACGGTCAGATTCTGCTCGTTGATATAGTCCATATAAGCTTCGGAGAGGTATTCCGCCAGCTGGGCCTGGAAGTCGGAGCCGAAGTCGTAGTCGGCGTCCAGATAATACTCGAAGGCCAGAGCCATGTCCGCTTCATAAAGGGAGGTGATGGCGCTGTAGGCGATGCAGCCCCAGGCTCCGTCGGACAGTTCCACTTCCTCGCCGTCGATGGTGACGGTGGTGGAATAGGTGCCATCCTCGTTCAGGTAGCAGCCCACGGCCCCCACTTCCGCCTGATAGGGGTAGAAGTCGGCGTTGTTGGAGGTGGCGGCGAACATGGTAGCGTGGGCGCCGCCGCCGGAGCCGCCGGTGGAGACGAAGTAGTCCACGCTGCCGGGGAGGTTGCCCAGCAGGATGTTGTACTTGACGAACCGGGCCGCCGCCTTCTGGTCGGCCAGGCAGGAGGGCGCGTCGCCGGTGTAGTAGGTCTCGCCGTCCTCATCGGTGGCGGTGTCCTGCTTGCCCCGGTTGCCGCAGGAGACGTTGACATAACCCTCGGCGGCGTAGGTGGTGGCGGCGGTGGTGTTGGTGGAGGAGCTGTAGCCCGCCGCGCCGGTGTTCAAAATCACCGGGGCGGTGGCGGCGGTGTAGACCTGACCGTTGGTGCTGGTGATCTGGGCGTCGTAGTCGATGACCAGACTGCCGTTGACGGCCTCGGAGTAGCTGTCCGCCGTCACGTCGGCCTCGCCGTCCCCATCGGTGTCGATGCCAGTGACGTACCCGCCGGGAACGCAGACGGAAACGCCCTCCTCGTCTTCAATTTCCGGATAGGCCACGGCGGAGACGATGGACATGACCCAGGCGTCCGCACCGGAGTCGTAGCTCCAGGTGTAGTCGGTGTTGTTGGCCAGGTTCAGGGTGGTCTCGATGTACTCCTTGTCGGAGTAAATATAGTATGGAATTTCTTTTGATAACGCAAGATATAGTGTGTAAA
>JAJQAS010000111.1 GCA_021203685.1 Clostridiales bacterium
AACCGCAGACCTCTTGAATGCCATTCAAGCGCTCTCCCAGCTGAGCTATACCCCCGTGGCAGATTCCGCTGCCGGGCCGCTCGCCTCAACAAATGGTATTATACTCATCTCGGCGGGGAATGTCAAGCGTTTCTTTCGCATTTTTTCGCATTTTTCCGGAACGGGTTTGAAAGGGCGGCGGGGTCACCCGCCGGTGTCCTCCGGCAGCTGCCCCGCCAGCAGCGCCAAATTGTCCGCGAAGGAGGTGAAGAACGCCGCCAGCACCTCCAACTGCCGGGCGCTGCGCCCCTGGGCCACCTGGACGGCCAGCAGCGCCGCCGTCACCACCAGGGCGTCCCCCGACATCTCTTCCATGCCGCCGCCCCCTTTCCCTCCAGCCTATGTCGAAGGGCGGGGAAAGGTGCGGGGCGGGTTAGTCAAACAGCGCCAGCACCTCCGTTTGGAGCGTCGCCACGTCCTCCCCGCCTTCGGGGCGGTACAGGTAGTTGTTGCAGTCGAACCCCTCTCCGTGGAAGGTCAGGCGCGTGGGCTGGTTCCGGCCCTCCGTGTATACGTCCAGGGAAATCGTCCACCCGCTGTAAGGCTGGAGCCGTTCCCCACGGCGCAGGTTCCAACCGTTGAGCTGGGACACAAGCGCGGAAATCTCCGCCTCGTCCATCATGGTATAGGTCTCGTCCTCATGGCGCACTTCGATGGCCGTCACCGGCTGGTCGAAGTTCAGGCGGGAAGGGTGCCAGACGGAAAACGCCAGCACGCCGCACAGCAGCGCCAGCAGCAGCAGACCCCCCAGCAGCCAGCCCAGCTTCGCGCCTTTTCCGTGCGTTCTTTTCATTCTCATCGGCCTCCTTCGGTTCAGACATATTGGGTAAATTCATCTGTATTAGTATGTATCGATCATATCATCTTCTTCCGCCCCTGTCAAGTACAATTCCGTTGCGGGGCGTTCAATCCTTCGGTCTTGTTCTCTTTTGCCCTTCTGTCTGTATAGACGCAAAACTGGGGCGCATCTCTCCCCTGCGGCAAAATTTTTTTCGGGGCACAGCAAAACCCGGCTCTGTGTTTAGAGCCGGGCTGTTGCGCCGAAAAAAGTGGTATATTCCGCTAAAAGCGGTCCGGAACGCACAAGGCGCGCTAACCGCTCACAGGATGACGCCGCTTCACAAGTGCGCGCGCCTTGCGCACCGGCCAGGTGAGCGCCCGCCCTATGCGGAAAGAGACCGAGCTGCGCAGTTTGTTCAGCTTCTTTTCCTGGGTCTTGTTTTTCTTCTTGAGGCTGGCGTTTTCCTTTTTCAGGGTAGTAAGCTGCGCTTTTAGCTCCCTGATTTGAGCGTCCCGGGCCTTTTTTTCGTCACGGGTGGTTTGGAGCTTTCGGTTGATTTCAGATTTCTCCGTGTAAGACTGCTGGAGTTTCCGATTGATTTCAGATTTCTCTGTGTAGGACTGTTGGAGTTTCCGATTGATTTCAGATTTCTCTGTGTGGGACTGCTGGAGCTTCCGGTTTAATTCAGATCTCGCTGTGTTTGTCTGCAGGAGTTTTTCACTGAGTTCCTTTGCCCGTCGGGTTTCCCTGGCGGGATTGCTGACCATCACCTGGAAGGCATTCAAATTCTCCCGCAGGCCCAATTCACTGAATTCGTCTTCCGGCGGAAGCTTCGTATAGTTGTAACGCGAACTGTTCAACATAGCTGCGACCATTTGCAACGCAACGTTGCGGTTTTCCGGCGTCAGCCCAGGCTCCGCCTGGGAATAGGTTTGCAGCATAGCGAGAAAACAACGGTAGTAACTGTAGACGTTGTAAAACGTCACTGCCTTTGTCATAGTGGAATTCTCACGGATCCGATGATGATAAAAGGCCCTCCGGAGATGGGAAGCGCGCTTCGCCTTGAGCATGACCTCAAACGTAAAGGGGTTGTCCTCGTAGATGATCCCCGGCAAAAAGGACAGGTTATTTTCCCGGACAAACTCTGTACGCAGGATCTGGACCCATACACAGGTACAAAATGCGTTGTCTTCGCAAAGCTTGCGCAGCAAGGTTGGTCCGTCATAGACGTTGCCACAGGCGCAGTTTTGGGAATCGTTGTGGCAAAAGTCTGAAAACACCGTCGCCAGCTCTTCAGTGTCGAAAATGGTCGTCCTGTCAAAATAGAGGATGTCCAGCGCCTTTTCCCGCAGGACGGCCACCAGCTGCTCCAGGGCCTCCACCTCAAGCACGTCGTCGCTGTCCATAAAATAGAGAAATTCGCCTCTGGCTTGCGCAATGCCCAAGTTACGGGCGCTGCCCTGGCCTCCGTTGGCTCGGGAGAATAGGACAAAGCGCCTGTCCCTGGCAGCCCAGCGCTTCAAAATCTCCGGCGAATCGTCAGTAGAGCCGTCGTCGATGCAAATGATCTCGATGTCCCGCAGGGTCTGGTTTGCAATGGAGCCAAGGGCCTCGTCCAGCCAGGGGGGCCGTATTGTAAACCGGGATGATGACCGAAACCTGGATACTTTCCCCCTCTGTGGGTGGTGTGCCCCTGTATTTCTCCCCATCGTCCTGCTGCGGCAGGAGACTGATCCGCTCACTCTGATGGTACCAGTCGCGGGCGGCAGACAGCTGGAGCGAATACCGGTGAACCATCTTGTTGTTATCATCGGTCCCCGGTATCTCCCGAAGCGGAAGCTGGCAGTACGGCTCGCGGTCCAGCGCCTCCAGAATTTGCAGTCTGGCCTCATCGACACGAACAGTCTTCAGATTATGCAAAATTGCAGAGCATCCGAAATGGCGGAAGCTTGTTTGCAGCAGCTCAAACAGCCCCCGCTGCCGCAGCTCCTGGTAGAGCGCGTTCAGCGCCTCCAAAAAACAGAGGGGCGACGTATGTTTGTCCCGCTCGAGGCTGTGCGGGCGATTCACCCGATAAGAAATCAAATCGGCGTCTACCGCCGTAATGCGTTCCGCCAGCGCCATGCTGCTGAGCGTAAAATACACATCTTCGGCATTGAAAAGCGTCTGGAATTGCAGCCCTGTCTCCAAAAGGAACCGCCGCGCGTAGAGCTTACACCATACCGAAGGAGAGGTGATCGCAAAGAGGGTATCCGGCACATCAGTTCGAGAAAATACCGGCTTCTTGGGGAGCAGATCCCGCCGCAAGAAATCCTTCGCTTTGGTCACCTTTTGCGTTTTGTCATCGTATCGCACGCCGCCAAAGAGCACAATATCCGCGTTTTGCTCCCGGGCGGCCCGGACGGTCTGCTCCAGCAGCTCCGGGGCGAAAAAGTCGTCGCTGTCCAGGAAAATCATATACGCTCCCCGGGCTGCGGCCAACCCCCGATCCCGGGCTGCGCCCAGGCCATGGTTTTCCTGATTCAGCACCGAGATTCGCGCGTCCTTCTGCGCGTATTCCTCTAATATCGTTCGAGAGCAGTCCGTAGAACCATCGTTGACGCAGATGACCTCAAAATCTGTCAGCGTCTGACTCAAAATGCTGTCTATGCTCTGCCGCAAATAACGCTCCACATTGTAGACCGGAAAAATAACGGAGACCATCGGTGTATTCATTTCTCTTCCCCCTTCTACGCTCGTTCTGGCAGAGACTTCCCATTCTCCAACGCAGCACACATCTGTTTCAGCCAATTACCCATAACAGGTAAAATACTAAACCTAATAAATATTCTGATTATTCCCTTGAATCAGCCGCGTTGTGATGAGCTATTAGCCGAAATAATCTGTTAGACATTAGCTGTTAGTAAGTTGCTGCCAGTTTCAAGCGAACAGCGAAAAGGAAGCTGTGAGAGAAACCACTTGCTTGTAAGGGAATGTGAACGGTAAGTGTAGCGCGTAATACCAGGAACCACAAAGCTAATGGCCAAAACAGAAAAGCTAAGAGCTAAAATGTTCCTACGGTTGAATAAACGGGATAGCCAATATAAAGATTATATCGCAAACTCCTATGAGTGTAAAGATGATTGGATAGTTAGAAATGAGAAAATGGATCTGCTCTTTCGCGCAAAAACCCGGCTCCAGACCACGGAGCCGGGCTGTTTCCACCGGAAAATCAGTTGTATGTCTCGTTTACACGATAATTCCGCCGCCCACCACATACTCCCCGTCGTACAGCACCAGGGACTGGCCGGGGGCCACCGCCCGCTGGGGCTGGTCGAAGGTGACGTGGACGCGGTCGGGGCCGGTCTGCTCCACCCAGGCGGGCTGCTCCTGGTGGTGATAGCGGATCTTTGCGTTCAGGCGGACGGGCTGGTCCAGCCGCTCCAGGGCGGTCAGGTTCAGCCGCACTGCGT
>JAJQAS010000247.1 GCA_021203685.1 Clostridiales bacterium
TCAAGCAAATCTTCTTTCGTTTTTTCACTGTCTACTTGACAGGGGGCACTTCACCATCTGGAACACCGGGGCGTTGTCGTTTTGGAAGTGGTAGTAGGTGCGCTGCCACAGGTCGGTGTGGGGTTTGGTGGTGATGGCCACGGTGTCGCCGTCTACGCGGCAGGCCAGCGGCTCTCTGGTCCACCGGAAGGCTTGCAGGTTCATGGTGAATCCCTCCGTAAAAGTATGTCCGGGTTTCCCCCTTGCGGCGCAAGGAAGATACCTCTGTCCAGACAGCATTATACCACCGATGTGTTCCGGCTTGCCAGCACAAAACCGCCCATTCATAGGACAAAACCGCCGGAAAGCTACCGCTCTGCTCATCTGCGGCGAAGTCTACCAACCCGACCTATATGGTCTGAACGGCGTTAATCCTCTTCGACTGGAGAAGAAGGAAAATGATGCACCGTATCCGCGGTAATCGAATTGCAGACGCTGACGATTTCAGTACACAAATCACTGTATGTTACGGGGTTGCAAAGAGTTTCCAGCTTCTTTAGCGAGATAGTCTTTTGTTTGTATAGTTTAGGGTCATTTTCAATCCTAAAAGTCGGCAAAACATAGAACTCCCACCAGTATAGGTCAAGCATATTACAGCGGCGGTCATGCGCCTTATACACTGCGAACACATAAAGGTCATTGTTGCGCTGCCGCGGGGAATCTTCCAAGTAGTCCTTCAAATTTTCGTCGAGGAGCTTAGCCGGGGCAATGCTAAAAGAGAGTTTGTTGGAGACGCCCCACTCCTGAAGGTATGCGGAGCATTTTATCTCGATGCGAGACCTTCTAGGCGGCGTAAGATGAGACAATATCGGGCCATCCAGGTCATACGATGCCCATGCGCTTTGCTGCGGGTTATATGAATAGCCTCCATGTTCTAAAGCGCTTCTCACGATGTATTCTGCAAGCGTCCCTCTGATTGTATTATCATTTATATTTGAAAACGCCCATTGCCAAAAGCCAAGCATGGACTCAGAGAGATACTTACCATCGTTTATAAAACATTCTTTACCCGTGTACATAGCCCCGCCCCTCACATCCGAAACCGCAGCACCAGCCCCAGCAAAATCACGATGCCCCCGCCAATGCGGGCCGCTGTCCGGTTGTTCGCGTTTGGGAGACAGACCGGGTGGACGACAAACAGCAGCCCGGCGGCGACCCAGCCCACATTGGAGAAAACCCCGCAGTTCGTCAGCGCCGCCAGCAGAAAGCCGCAGAGGACAAGAACAACGCAGAGCAGAAATTGCCGCTGAAACGTCAGCTTCTCCATTGCGCCCTGCCTCTCACGCTTCCCCGCCGGTCAGCTCCCCTTTGGGGGCCATCACTGCGGCGAAGTCCTCGGCGGACATGGTCTCGTGCTCCAGCAGGTACTGGGCCACCTCCTCCAGCTGCTCCCGGCGGCTTTGCAGCAGGCGGGTGCAGTGGGCGTAGGCCCGGTCGATGAGGGCCTTGACCTCCGCGTCGATGTCGGCGGCCACCTTCTCGGAGTAGGGCTTGGCCTCGGCCATGGAGCGGCCAATGAAAACCTCGCTCTTCTGGTTGTCGTAGACCACCGCGCCCAGCTTGTCGCTCATGCCCAGCTTGGCCACCATGCTGTGGGCGATAGAGGTTGCCCGCTCCAGGTCGTTGGACGCGCCGGTGGAGATGTCGTGTAACACCAGCTCCTCGGCCACCCGGCCCCCCAACAGGGCCACGATGTCCTCATACAGCTCGGTGCGGCTGCGGAAGGATTTGTCCTCCTGGGGCAGGGAAACGGTCATGCCGCCGGCCTGCCCACGGGGGACGATGGTGATTTGATGCACCGGGTCGTGGGTGGGCAGCAGCTCCATGGCTACGGCGTGGCCCGCCTCGTGGTAGGCGGTGAGCTTCCGGGCGTAGGGGGTGACCACCTGGCTCTTTTTCTCCGGCCCGGCGATGACCTTGATGATGGAATCCTCCAGGTCCTGCATGTTGATGTAGGGGCGGTTCTCCCGCGCAGCGACAAGCGCGCCCTCGTTCATCAGGTTCTCCAGGTCCGCGCCGGTGAAGCCGCCGGTGGCCTTTGCCAGGTCCCGGAGGACCACGTCGTCGGCCAGGGGCTTGGTGCGGGAGTGGACCCGCAAAATTTCCTCCCGGCCCTGGATGTCGGGGAGGCCCACGTAAATCTGCCGGTCGAACCGGCCGGGGCGCAGCAGGGCGGGGTCGAGAATGTCCACCCGGTTGGTGGCCGCCATGACGATGACACCGGAGTTGCCCTCGAAGCCGTCCATCTCCACCAGCAGCTGGTTCAGGGTCTGCTCCCGCTCGTCGTGTCCGCCGCCCACGCCGGTACCGCGCTGACGGCCCACCGCGTCGATCTCGTCGATAAAGACGATGGAGGGGGAGTTGCTCTTGGCCTGTTCAAAGAGGTCCCGGACGCGGCTGGCGCCCACGCCCACGTACATCTCCACAAAGTCGGAGCCGGAGATGGACAAAAACGGCACCTCCGCCTCCCCGGCCACGGCCTTGGCCAGCAGGGTCTTGCCGGTGCCCGGCGGGCCAACCAGCAGGATGCCCTTGGGGATGCGCGCCCCCAGGGCGGTGTACTTGGCGGGGTCCTTCAGGAAGTCTACCACCTCCATCAGCTCGGCCTTTTCCTCCTGCGCCCCGGCCACGTCCCGGAAGGTGACTTTGGTCTTCATCTCCCCGGCGTTGACGGTGCGGGCCTTGCCGAAGTTGCTCAGGCCCCCGGCCCCGCCGCCGCCGTTCTGCCGCACCATGAGGATGTACAGCACCAGCAGCACCGGCAGGGTGGACAGCAGCGCCGTCCCCAGGGTCTGGAGCCAGGTGGTCTCGGTGTCCTTGTCGTAGTGGTAGCCAGTGATGATGCCGGCCTCCTCCTGCTCCTGCACCAGCTCGTTCATGTCGGCGTAGAAAATTTCCGCGCTGGTGATGTCGCAGGTGACCTCGGTGCTGCCCTCATACTCGGCGTTCAGTTCCAGGGTGACGGTGTTGTCCTTCACCACGAAGGAGGTGACCTGTTCCTCCTGGAACAGCTGCACCATCTCGCTGTAGGCCACGGAGACGGCGCTGCTGCCGTTCTGCATGGCGCGCACGGCGAAGAGCAGCACCAGGATGCCGATCAGGTAAATCATGATGTCTCTGTTATGGGTTCGTTTCAAATGCTCACATCCTTATCATCCCCCGCCGAAGCGGGGGGATTAGCTGTTAGCTGTTGGCTATTAGCCAGGCTGTGCCTGCCGTTTGGTCTGCGGTTCTGCTCAGAAAAGTACAATTTTTTGCAACGTTCCCACAGAACGACTGTGGCTGCAAACCCGCGTACTAACAGCTAACAGCTAACGGCTAAAAGCTCATTTCCCTCCGTAAACCTCCGGCTTCAAAATGCCCACATAGGGCAGGTTGCGGTACCGCTGGTCGTAGTCCAGGCCGTAGCCCACCACGAAGGCATCGGGAATTTCAAAGCCCACGTAGTCGGCGGTGATGGGCCGCACCCGCCGCTCCGGTTTGTCCATCAGGGTGCAGATGCGGATGGAGGCCGCCTTGCGCAGCTTCAAAATTTTCATCAGGTAATAGAGGGTGTTGCCGGAGTCCAGAATGTCCTCCACGATGATGACGTGGTACCCCTCCAGGTTCATGGAGATGTCCTTTTTGATCTCCACCTGGCCGCTGGACTTGGTATCCGACCCGTAGGAGGACACCACCATGAAGTCCACCAGGCAGGGCAGGTCGATGGCCCGGCTCAGGTCGGCCATAAAGATGTAAGAACCCCGCAGCACGCTGACCAGCAGGATTTTCTCCTTGCCCTGGTAGTCTCTGGTGATGTCCGCGCCCATTTTGGCGACCCGCGCCTTGAGCTGTTCCTCGCTGTACAGGACGGATTCAATGTCGTTTGCCATTCCCATGATAATTGCTCCTCTCTCTGTGTATGAGCTGTTGGCGTATGAGCTGTTAGCTGTTGGCTATTAGCTGTTCGTTAGGTACTGCTGGTTTGCAGGCAGATGGTTTTGGGAAATGCTGTACTGTTTCGTGACTGACCACCCTTCTTGCCTCCCCTGAAAGGGGAGGGGAACCATGCGAAGCATGGTGGAGGGGTTTGCTCGCTTGCTATTACTTCTATCATTCGGCAGCAGAGTAATTCGCAACGGATTATAAGCATTTTTTGCTGTGCAGGAAGTTTTTCTGACGGGGGAAACCCCTCCGCCACCGCCTGCGGCGGCGGCCCTCCTCCCCTTTCAGGGGAGGC
>JAJQAS010000095.1 GCA_021203685.1 Clostridiales bacterium
AAACGCCCATATACGGGATATGAGCGTTTCTTGATTTACTCTTTTTCGAAGTAGACGGGTATGTTCTTATCCTTTAGCTGCCGGATGTATTTCAGGCAGTCCAGCGTGTTCCGGGCGAAGCGGCTGATGGACTTGGTGATGATCATGTCGATTTTCCCGTCCATGCACTCGTCTATCATGCGGTTGAATTTCGTCCGCTTTTTCGTGTTGGTGCCGGTGATGCCGGCATCGGCGAATATCCCGGCAAGCTCCCACTCAGGATTTCGCTGGATGTAATCTGTGTAGTGCGCTACCTGCGCCTCGTAGCTGGTAGCCTGTTCATCGCTGTCCGTACTGACCCGGCAGTATGCCGCGACACGCAGCTTCGGCTTTTCCTGCGGTTTGATGTTGTTCCCAACTTGTCGTTTGGCCGGGATGACCATTACCTTTCCCTGTGCCATCGCTCACTCCTCCGTTTCTATCAGACTGTAAAGATATTCCGCCTGTCCGATGGGGTCAGGCGGCAGACGCTCAACCGCGCGCATGACAAACCGGGTGGGTACGGGCCTTTCCGCATGGGGTTTTCTCCTGTCTGTCCTGCCCAGCTTCTCGGCGCGCCTTTGCAGATCCTCACCAACGGCGTCATAGGTGGCCTGGTCGATGATCGCCGGGTAAAAAGCATCACCCAGGTAATGCCTGTTTCTTAGGAGCAGCTTTACCGTCCCGTGATAGGTGGGGATACCGGCCTGCTCGGCGGCGGCGGAGAGGGACAGGCCTGACAGATAGTTCTCGTAGAGGGCACGAAGTTTCTCAGCCGCGTCCTCATCAATGACTGCCTGCCCGTTTTCGATTCGATACCCGTAGGGTGTATGGCTCATAAACTCACAACCTTTCTTGCAGCACCAGACCACATTTCAGATGGAACGCCGCCGTTTCCCGGTCGAGGAGAACGACGTTGTCAACATATTCCGCAAACAGCACTTCGTCAAAGACGGTCTGCATGGCGGTATGCTCCGCAAAACTGAGAAGGTGTTGCAGTGCGACAATTTGCTCAGACGCCCTGCCGCTGGTGTTTTGCACCGTCTCAATTTCCAGGCGGCAGGCATCCGCACGGATCAGCAGTGCGTTTTTCTGCTCCGTGAAGATGACCTGGTAAAGGTATCCGGTGGCCATCAGCCGCTGTAACGTTTGCCGCTGTTCGGTGAGCTGCAGCAGTCCGGTCTCCAACTGCCGAATGCGTGTGATTCCCTTATCTGCGTCGGAGTTTTTCAGAGTGTTCAATAACGGCACGAGGATATGCTTTCGGCTGTAAATCAGCTTGTTCAGCATGGTAAGAAAGGCCCGTTCCAAATCGTCACCACGGATAAACTTCATAGAACATTCCGTCTTATCCTTCAGGTGGGTGCCGCAGCACCAGGCCACATAGGTTCCATCCTCGCAGGAGTAAATACGGCGTTTCAGCACGCCGCCGCATTCGCCGCAGAGGATGCGCCCGGAAAAAGTGTATCGCTTTTGGTACTTTACGCTGCCCTTCTGGATGCCTTTTTCACTGGGTTCAACAACTGCGCGGCTCTGTCGAAGTCCTCCTGGCTGACCAGGGCCTTGTGATGGTCTTTAATGTAATACTGTTCCCGCTGGCCATGATTGGTGTGGCGATTAAACTGACTGTCTGTATAGGTCTTCTGGAAAATGACGTTGCCTGTGTAAGTTACGTTGGTGAGGATTCCGACCACGGTGGAAGCCTGCCAGCGTCTTCCTTTTTTGGTGGTGATACTGCGTGCGTTCAGGTTCCTGACGATCTCACTGATTCCCACACCGGAGAGATAACTGGCGAAAATCTCCCTGACGATTTCTCCCTGCTCCGGGTTGATTTTCAGTTTGCCATCGACCTGAATGTAACCGTAGGGCGGGCATCCGATTTTGTAGGTGCCGTTCTGGAACCGCTTCTGCACAGACCACTTGGTGTTCTCTGAAATGGAGACGGACTCGCTTTCGGCAATGGAACTGTATGTGGAGAGAAAAAACTCACTCTCCATTTTGGCGGTATTCAGATTTTCTTTCTCGAAGTAAATAGGAATCTCCAATGCCTGGAGTCGGCGCACCAGTTCCAGACAGTCGGTGGTGTTCCGCGCAAAGCGGCTCAGAGACTTTGTGAGGACCATGTCTATCCGATGATTTTCGCAATCTTCCATCATCCGCATAAGGCCGGGCCGGATGGAAGCCTTGGTGCCGGAGATACCCTCATCGTAGTACACATCCACCAACTCCCAATCAGACCTGGAAGCGATCAGGTTTTCATAGTGGCTGCGCTGGACATCCAGACTCTCCAGCTGGGCATCACTGTCGGTGGAGACGCGGCAGTATGCCGCCACATGGAGTTTCTTTTGTGCCTTCGTTGGTGGCGCAGCCTGTTTAATTTCTCTGATTTTTTTCATCTGTTCACCTCCTTAAGTAGTATCACATATTAACTCTGAAAAGCTGTTTATTCAACGAATTTCAGGCATAATATCCACAAAATAAGGGTAGAAAGATTGGCGATTCAGCAGGGTTATCTTGTTGAATTCTGACAACGAGATGAGGCCGCAGTCCAGCATGGATCGGAGCAGCTTCTGCGACTGGAAATAGCCGCAGTCCCGTTCTAACTGGTCGTGGGTGGGTGTCGATACGCCCTCCTGCTTTATATGCTTGGCCTTTGGCAAGGGGTTTGTCGCTGTTACTTTTCGTTCCTTCATCGTGCTTTCCTCCAGTCGGTAAGGATGATGGTTCCTTCTGACAGGTAAGCAGCCAAATCGGTGATATTCCGATGACCGGATGAAAATTTCTCCTGTCAGAGAAGGGGGCTTCAATATCCACTGGACAGGAAGTGACTGGTTGGTCCGCTTTTTATTAACAAATAGTGCATAGTCCATTTGTGTTATGAGTTAAATTTTCGCACAATATTGCTTCCCCTATTGAAAAGAAGCAAGATTAGTAGTAAGATGAGAATTGTAAAAAGGCCTGTTTAAGCATTTAATTGCTGGGCAAATGCGGGAGAGAAAGAGTAATGAAGAGATTTACAAAAATCAGTATCGGTATTCTTGTAGTATTTATAACAATAATTTCTTCGGGTTGCGGTGCAGAAAAAAGCGAAAGCGAAACAATAGTATCTGACTCAGACAAATATGCAACCGTAGAGGAAATGAAATCCGATATAGAAGGCACGTATTCAAAAAAGGATGATTTGACTAATGGACGATATACATCAGTGCTTGAAATCACTTCATCAACAGTCATAGAAACTGCAACTTCCACTGAAAGTGGAGTATCGCTTTCTGAAGAATATAAAATATCAGAATGGTACCCTTCGACTGGATATATTATTCTAGAGGAAGACACGATAATTAGTGTTGGGGAAGAAAACATTATCTATTATGGTTCCACCCCCTATGTAAAAACGGAATCCAGCAATGAAGCACTGTCCAATTCGGAAAACGGATTTTCTGCGCTTCAAATTACAGAAATTAAAATTGAAAATAATTCAGTTTATACCGTTTGTTCTGGAAGCATAAAAAATACCGGAAATAAAACATATAAATATGTAAAAGTAAAAGGAGCTTTTGAAGACTCTGATGGAAATGTCATTGACACTGAGTCTACTTATGCTGTCGGTTCAGAAGGGCTAGCTCCGGATGAATCAACCACGTTTAAGCTGTATGTGACAAAGAACTACAAAATTAAGTCTTGTGAAGTTTCTGTATATGATTTTGAACAATAACCAGTTATTTTATTGCGTGATGCCCTAAAGCCCATATAAAACTCATATCACAGTGCTGATTTGGCTGCGTACAGGCCCTTTACCTCCGATGTTGCAAGAGGATACCGAACGTATTTCAGACAACACAATAAGAAATTGATAAATTACCAAAAATACTTACTGTCAAGATTGTTATTAGATGACATAAAACCGGACTAGCGATGAAGCACAGAAAGAAAAGGAGCATAGGCATGAAAAAACGGTTTGTTGTGCTGTTAATATTCTTATTGCTCGGAAGCACTCTTTGTGCATGTAGCAATACACGAGAAAGTCAAATAGAGGATGAAACCCCTGATGACTCCTCAGGAATCTCTTTTGTTGGATTTAAAGTATATAATTCGTAAGAGGAAGATGATTACATTTATTATGATGTTTTGGTAAAAAATGAAACTGGAGGGATATTAACACTTTGAGTGTGGATGTTCAATATTTAGACAATATGTAATGACCTCCGATTTGTAGAGACGTGGATTTACCTGTAT